>NZ_JBHLWV010000012.1:0-214161 GCF_042432625.1 Gordonia phosphorivorans
CGCCGACCATGTCGTCGAGAAGGCGCGGCTCATGCCTGGTCTGACGGCTGTACGCGACGCCGGGCGCAAGGTTTGCTACGCGGACCTTGCGCGGGCGATCGAGGGCTATTCTGTCGCGCTGAGCGAGAACGGCATGCGTGAGGAGGCTGCGCTGTGCGCGGCGGCGGCGCATTGCTGCCCTCGGTTGTGCGGCCATGCTGATCCGGAAGCGTTGGCGCTCGAGTTGTCTCGGATCGTCGATTGGCTGGGGCGTGAGCTCGACTACCAGGAAGTCGTGCGGCTGCGTGTGGGGTGACTTCTCCCGCTGGAATTCGCTGATCCTTCAATTGGCCGATAGTCGGATTCGGTCGCAGACCCGTACTATCCTCGGAGAGGTCATTCCTAGGGAGGCTGTTCAGTGCGATATCTTCGACGACCGGTGGTAGTTGCCAGCGCAATTGTTCTCGGCCTGAGTGCACTGATCGGTGCGCCGAAAGCGGCTGCGCAGAGTGCAACGATCGTCTCAAGCAAGCAGGTCGGCCCCCAGGAGTACAGCGTCGAGGTGTATTCGCCCTCGATGCGGCGCAACATCACGACTACCGTGCTGCGTCCGAAGGACACCAGCCGGCCGGCGCCGACTCTATACCTGCTCAACGGTGCGAGTGGGCCCGAGAACAAGGCCAGCTGGGGCGACAAGACCGACTACGTGAAGTACTTCGCGAACCGCCACGTCAATGTGGTGACGCCGCAGGAGGGCGCCTACTCCTACTACGCGGACTGGCAGCGGAACGACCGGTCGCTGGGTCGAAACAAGTGGCAGACCTTCCTGACCAAGGAACTTCCGCCGGTGATCGATGCCGCGTACGGCACCACCGGAAAGCAGTCGGCAGCGGGAATCTCGATGGCGGGGACGTCTGTCTTCAACCTGGCGATCGCCGCGCCGGGGCTGTACGAGTCGGTGGCCGCATACAGCGGTTGCGCACGCACCAGTGACCCGCTCGGTCAGGAGTACATTCGCCAGGTCGTCGAGGGGCGAGGTGGCGCCGACATGACGAACATGTGGGGACCGCTGAACGGTCCGGGCTGGCGAGCGAACGACCCCTACCTGCAGGCGCACAAGCTTCGCGGAACCAAGGTGTACATCTCCACCGGCAACGGGCTCCCCGGCAAGCACGAGAATCTCGAGGCTCCCGACGTGCAGGGGAATCCCCTGGCGCTGGGCAATCAGATCGTCGTCGGCGGCGTCATCGAGGCTGTCGTGAACCAGTGCACCAGCGACATGATCCGGGCCCTCAAGCGCAATAATGTGCAGACGACCACGCTCGTCCGTCCCAACGGCACTCATTCGTGGGGCTACTGGCAGGACGATCTGCACAAGACCTGGCCGATGATCGAACGTGACCTCCGCTGATTCGATCGGGACCCTCAGTGATTCTCCTCTTGGAAAGGAAGCCCCATGACCAACCCCTTCGATGACGAGAACGGCCGCTTCGTCGTACTCGTCAATCACGAGAACCAGCACTCACTGTGGCCGACCTTCGCGGACATCCCGGCGGGCTGGACTCAAGTGTTCGGTGAGGACAGTCGCGAGGCGTGCCTGGCCTATGTGGAAGAGAACTGGACCGACCTGCGTCCGCAGAGCCTGATTGACGCGATGGAGCGTGACGCGGCCGAGCGCGCGGGAACCTGACCGGGGCTTGGTCGGGTCGACCGGGCACGGGTCGACGCCGAGTGTCGATGCACTGAAGGTGACAGGTATCACATTGGTGGGGCTGCCGCGGGCTGCGGCAGTTTGGAATACTGCGCAGTAATACCCCGAACGGGGGAGCGGACTGCGGGGAATGCCCGCCAGTGATAGGTGCCGACATGACTGATCTTCTCAGGCGCATTGCCGAGCGAGGCACGGCGACGCCCTGGATGACCGCCGTCCGACTTGGCGGGCGGACCGTGACCTACGGTGAGCTGTCGCAGCAGTTGAACGGGTATCGTGCCGTCGTCGGCGAGCAGCAGCTTTCCGACAGCGCCGCGCTGGCGGCGGCGCTGATGAGTCTCCTCCCCGAAGCGCTGCTGCACGCGCCTGCCCAAACTCAAGCCCAGTGGATCGCCGACGCATGCATGTGGTTGGGGCGAGGCTTGGCGGACGACGGGCAGTTGCCGGCCGCCGTCTAGTCCGGCAGATCCCGACGGCGCCGCCACCGGGATCGGCCGAGCGCGTCGCGTCGCGCTTCTCGAAGGGCCGCACCGAGCACGGCAGTCGTGCTGCGCCGATCGTTGACGGGGCCTCCCTCGGGCAACGGCGGAGCCCCGGGCCGGTGGCCTATCCACTCCTCGCAGATCGCGTCTCAGGCGAGCGTGAGCGCTCGGCCCGACTATCTCTGAAAGTTGGGCCGTTCGGCGTCTCGGCGTCCCTCTCGGTCTGGAGTAGGGTGACCGCGACGCCCCCACATTCGGAGAGTAGAAACCCGTGACCAGCACCGACCTCCCCGTGCGCCGTGCTGCCGGCGCCCCGGCGCGGCGGTTCGGGATGCACGGGGTGTCCTCGGCCGGAAGGATCCAGCGCTTCGGTGCTTTCGCCTTGGCGGTCGGGTACGGGATGCTCGCCGTGCTCGCGCTGGCCTCCTATCCGCACTATCGCGGCGTGGTGGAACCCTGGTGGCCGGGCACACACCTGGCGGGTCTCCTGGTGTGCGCGGCGATCTGGGGTGTGGTGGGCGGGGCGAACCGGCCGGACTGGGTCGGTCCCGCAGCCGTCGTCAGTTGGGCGATGTGCCTGGCGTCGGTGCTGTCCTGGCAGCCGGCGTGGAACGGGGCGGACCTGGATCTCCTCGGAGTGGCCGACCGTCCCATCCTGCAGAACATCTTCTTGCATCTGCCCGCCGTCGCGCTGATCCTGGCGCGACGCTCGGGGTGGGCGGTGCTGGCCCTGGTCTCGTGCGTGGGAATCGGCGCTGTGGGCGTGGGTCAGCTCAGCTACGGGCGCCTCGACCTGGAGCTGCTGATGGCGACCTTGTGGTCGATCGGCGTGACCCTCGTGTACCTGGCGCTGGTGCGCGCGGTGATGGTGGCTGCCGACCGTACCGACCAGGAACGACGACGGGCGCTGCGGGCCGCTCGTCGAGGCAGTTGGTACATCGCGCGGGATCGGGAAGGGCAGCGCCTGGACGCCCTGGTCCACGATCGCATCATCGCGCTGCTGGCCGAACTGGACTCGGGCCGCAGCGATGCGTTCACCGCAGAACAGGCGCGGTCGGTGCTCGACGAGCTCGCCGACTGGGAGAGTGCCGCCGACGCCGAACTGCCGGGACGGGCGCTGACCGGGGCGGAGATCTCCACGAAACTGGCCACCGCCGTCTCCGAACTGGGTGGTGCCTCCGGGGTTCAGATCGACCTCGAGGAAGTCCCCGGCGCCGAGTATCCCTTCGAGGCCGCGGTGGCCCTCTCCGATGCCGCGGTGGAAGCCGTGCGCAACGCGCGTCTGCACGGCGGGCCCGCGGTCACCTGCCTGGCGCGGATCGCGGTGCGGGCCGACGACGTGGTGGTCGAGGTGGTCGACGACGGAGTCGGTTTCGAACCCCAGAGTCTTCCGCCCACGGCGATCGGGGTGCCGATCGCCATCGGCGAACGCATGCATAGGCTCCCGGGCGGCAGTTCCGTCGTCGACAGCGAGCTCGGCGCGGGCACCCGGGTTCGGCTCGCCTGGCACCGCGCCGTGGCGGGTGTCTCGTGACGGGTGGGCGCACTGTGACGGGTGGTCGCACCGTGGCCGTGCCGGAGCGACCGTGGCAGCTGGTCAAGGCGTCGCTGCTGGTCGCCCTCGTCGCGCTCGCGGGCACGGTTCCGGTGGCCATCCCACCCACTCGGTATCCGGCCGCGTACTGGGTGCTCACCGGTGTGGCGGTGGCCGTGGTGGGGCTGCTGCTGCTGTATCTGGTGTTCTGGTGGGATCACTTCGGCACGCAGACCGGGCGGGTGATCGCCGTGTTCGGGCTGGTCGGGACCGCCGGGTCGGCTGCGGCGGCCGTCGCGCTCGGGATGCCGCCGTCGTTGACCAGCCACTATCCGGTGATCTCCGCGGGGGTGCTGGCGCTGGTGCTGCTGGTGTTCCGGGGCTCTCCGTGGTTGGCCTGGGCGTGCTTCGGCGGGATTTCGGTGAGCGTGGTGTTGGTGGCCCGAGCGCTCGGATTCACCGGGTGGTTGGGGGTCGCCTACCCGCTGGCACTGGGCACCACCTTCCTCGTGGTGACCGCGGCTGCGGTCACCCTGCACGGAATGCTGGGCGAATTGAGCGCACTGAAGTGGCTGCATCGCGACGCAGCCAGCCGCACGCGCAGCGCCCGTGCGGCTGCTAGTCGCCGTAGCGCCCGGATCGAGCGGCTATCCGTCGACGTCGGTCCGCTCCTGTCGCGCGTGGCGCAGGGCCGGGAACTGACCGCCCAGGACCTGCGGGAGGCGCGGCTGCTGGAACTGGGCTTGCGCGACGGGATCCGCGGAGCTGTGCTCGATACTCCGGAGATCGGCGCCGTGGTGCGCGGGGCCCGGGAACGCGGCGTCGGGGTGACACTGCTGGACGACGGTGGCCTGGCAGCCTTCCCGGAGCGCGAGGCGCAGACCGTGCTCTCGTCGGTGACCGAGCTGGTGGTCGGCGAACTCGCGGCGCTGCCGGCCGGAAAGATGGTGGTGCGGGTGCTGCCGCCGGGACGGGAACCCGCGGCGTTGATCACCGTCGACGCCGAGGATGCGCCTCTGCGCCGCTGGAGTGTGCGCTCAGACGGAACGACCGCGCCGACCACCGGAGGGTGATCGACGCGGTCGGTGAGTTCCGGGGTGGGTCAGCGACCCATGCCGGCCAGCTGGGTCACGGCGTCGCCGCTGAGCTTCCAGGTGCCGTCGACCTCGACGTAGGTCAGGGTCAGGTCGATGGGCTGCGGGACGTGCGGGGACTTCACGGCCACGGTCACCGTGGCGGCCGAGTTGCCGTCGATCTTGTCGGTGGACTCCACCGACTTCACCGTGTACACGTCCGGGGTGTAGCCGGCGGCGCTGGAGCCCTTGCCGTAGGCGATGATGGCGGTCTTGGTGGCCGGATCGGTGACGTCGACGACGCTGTCGATCTGATCGGCCGGCGTGGCCGGGTCGACGGCGGTGCGGAGGATCTCCTGCGCCTGGGCGTCGTCGAGGCCGTCGACGGCCTCCTTGATCTGATCGGTGGCCGAGGCCGCGGCGGACTTGACCGTGCTGGTGGCACTGTCGACGGAGTCGCTGGAGCACCCGGTGAGGGCGATGGCGGCGCCGGCTGCCAGGGTCGTCACGGCCAGGACGGGCTTGCGCAAGGTCTTCTGCATCTTTTCAGATCCTTCGTGAGTTGGTCAGGTGAACCTAACCTACCGTGCCGGTTCTGCCCGGCACTAGGGGCGGGCGGTATCGAGGACCCGCGGAGCGTCGAAGCTCATCGTGAGGTCGGCCACCGAACTGCTGGTGAGGGCGCGGCGGGAGAGTTTCAGGGACCGCAGCTCGTCGGCGATCGGATGGGAGCCCAACGTGAGGGAGGCTCCCCCGAGTCGCGTGCGGGTGCCGTCGGTGGATCCCAGGCGCCACGGCGTCCGGCGCGTGACGCCGTCGAGCTGCGAGTACGACTGCAGGGTCGTCTCGGAACCGGCGCCGGGCACCGGGATCCCCCTGCGCACCGTGAGCTCGGCGATCAGCCGGCCGTCGGCGCTGACCCGACCTCGTTTGGTGGCGCTCGCGTGGTCGACGTCGAAGTCGGCCATGATCTTCGGGAATCCCCAGATCCCGCGCCCGGCGGCCAACGTGAACTCGCCGTCTACCGGGAGCTGGTGAATCAGTGCGTGCGCGTCCCCGCGGCCGAGGGCGCGCAGGGCGCCCAGCCCGGAGGTGCCCGGTGCGGCCGGGTCCTCGACCAGGAAGCAGACGCCGAACTCGTGGTACGGGCCCAGGTCGCCGTCGAGGTATTCGACGAACACCAGCATGCAGAGCGCGCGTCCGGACCGGATCTGCAGCGGACGCAGGCCGGCCGTGCCTGCGGCGGCGATGGCGCGCCCGACCGCTTCGGCGTCGGCGGTGTAGCCGGCGACGAAACACCGCGCGGAGCGAATCTGTACGGGCAGCGTCACGGTGGAGCCCAGAATGTCGTAGGTCTCGTGAAGGGTCATGCCTGTCGACGATAGATGCGACAAAGGTCGGAGTTGTCGTATCCGACAGATAGTGTGAGACGTAAGTGTACTTCGCGGGTACTCATGCGGGGCCGGTGCAGCGACCGGGCCAGATGAGGCGGATGATCTCGGAAGGTGAGGGAGGGGCACATGCCCGACGAGGCGGATCGCGCCGTGCTGCGGATCGGGATGGTCGACGATCACCGGTCGCCGGTGTGGGGGGTGGAGCGCATCCTGGAGGACGTCGACGACCTCGATCTCGTGGCTTCGGCGACCACCGTCCGCGGCCTGTTGGAACAGACTCGCGACCTGGACGTGGTCCTGCTGGATCTGCGTCTCGGCGACGGAACCACGCCGATGGAGAACGTCAGCCTGCTCGACGAGAACGACATCGGCACCGTCGTCTACACCTCTGGTGAGCATCCCGACCTCCTGCGTTCGGCGGCCCGAGCCGGCACGCTCGGCATGGTCCTGAAGTCGGCGTCGGAACAGGAGATCGTGGCCGCGGTGCGGGCGGCCGGTCACGGACACGAGGTGCTGACCACCGAGTGGGCCGCGGCGATCGACGGCGACCCGAACCTGGATGCGGTGAACCTCAGTCCCCAACTGCAGCGCGTACTGACGCTCTATGCCTCCGGCGGAACGTCGGCCAGCGTCGGAGCCGAACTGGGTGTCGCGCCGGACACCGTGAACGAATATCTCAAACGCATTCGTCAGAAGTACGCCGACGTCGGCCGTCCCACCCACACCAAGATCGACCTGTTCAAGCGGGCGGTCGAGGACGGTTGGCTGCCGATGCCGCGGCGTTCGGTGACCGACGATGGTGACCGACGATAAGCGCGACCGTCGGCTCTCCCGCCGTGACCGGCGGGATGGCGAGATGACCGTGGCCGCCGTGCGGCCGCCGGTCTCGGTGGGGAGTACGGAGACCGATCGTCTCCTCACCATGATGACCCGCTTCGTCGCGGCGGGCTTCGCCGTCTACTTTCTGATCGCGCTCCCGGTCCTGGACGAACCGGCGGGAATGGTGGCCTCCTGGTTTCCCGCGGTGGCCGCGTTCCTGGCCTTCGGGCCCGCGGTGCTCGTGCTGGCCTCGACGTGGCGGGCGCGGGCGGCCCGGCTGATTCCGGTGCTGGTGTACCTGTCCGCGGTGGGCTATCTGGCGGCCTGCGGGCTCTGGTACCTCGCGTGGAACGGCGAGTCGACCTCGGCGGAGCAGGTCAGCTGGCTGATCAACTTCGCCGGCCTACCGGCGCTCGCCGTCGCGCTGCACCGGCTGCGGGATGCGCTGGTGGTGCTGGTGCTGTGCTCGGCGCTGCGGGCAGCGCTCATCGTCTCCGGCCGCGGGGCGGGGCCGGAAGTGTTCGCGCAAGAGGCGCTCTGGAGCATCGTCTTCACGATTCCGTTCGTGGTCGCGATCCGCATGGTCATGCGGATCGGTCGTCTACTCGATCAGACGCGCGCGGAGGCGATCCAGGTGGCCGCGGAGGCGGCCGGTGCGGCGGCCCGAAACTCGGAGCGGTCCCGTTTCGACGCGCTGATCCACGATCAGGTGATCGCGACGCTGCTCGCGGCCAACGACCGGCACCCCGACCACCGGTTGGCCGAGCAGGCGCGCTCGGCCCTGCACGAGCTGGCCGTCATCGCCGACGGCCCCGACTCCGCGCACGAGGTGCTCTCCATCGCCGAGACAGTGGCCCGACTGCGCACCATGGCCACGTCGATCGAGGCGGACGTGCCGCTGGGTGTGGTGAACAAGGACGGTCTGGACGAAGCCGCGGCGCGCTACCCCGAGTACGCGATCCGTGCGATCGCCGAGGCGATGGGTGAGGCCATGCGCAATTCGGTCATGCATGCCGGCCCCGAGGCCGAGCGGGCCGCGCTGGTGGAGGTGGAAGCGGAGTCGATCCTGCTCACCGTCGCCGACAACGGCGTCGGCTTCGAGGTCGCGGACGTCCCGCCGGAACGGCTCGGGATCGAGGTCAGCATTCGCGCCCGGCTGGAGGACACTCCCGGTGGCAGCGTCGCGCTCAGCAGTGCCCCGGGGCGGGGGACCACGGTGCGCTTGCGGTGGGACGGACGCTCATGAGTCTGCGGACGTGGCGGCGCCCCGCACGAAACGACCTCTCGGCGATCATCGGTATGCAGACGCCGGGCGCGGGCTTGTTGGCGACCGGCCTCTGGGTGGCCTATGTGCTGCTGGGGCTGACCGGCGGCGGCATCACCTCGCCCGCGCTGTACGTCTCGGCCATGGTGCTGCTGTGCGTCGCCGGTGCGTTGGTGCTGCTGGCGCCGGGGGACCGGATGGACTGGCGGGCCACGGCGGTGGCCGCCGTGCTGCCCGCCGTCGCCCTGCTGATCGGCTCCACCGGAACCGGCGAGCGACCCGGTGTGGCGGATGCGACCCTGACCGGCGGCGTGGTCACGGTCTTGGCGTTCCTGTTGCTGCGCGGGCGCCTGGCCTCGGCCTGGGCCGGCTTCCTGCTGAGCGTGGTGGTCACCGTGCTGGCGGCGCAGATCGGCGGGCCCGATCCGGCCATGGTCGCCGCCGTCATGCCCAACACCGCGGTCCTGCTGCTGGCCACCTTCTTCGAGGTCATGGTGCGGCCCCGCGCCGAGCAGATTCACGCACTCCGGCGCCGTACCGAGGTGCAGGCGGTGGCGCAGGCCGCCGCGCAGGGCGCGATGGAGGTGCGCGAGCGGCAACTGGCCTATCTCGACGAACGCGCCCGCCCGTTGCTGGAACAGATCGCCGCCGGCGACGAGCTCGCCCCGCGGACGCTGACCGAATGCGGACTGGTCGAAGCGGCGTTGCGCGACCGCATCCGGGCCCCCGGTCTGGAACCGCTGGACCTCGGCGCCGATGTGTGGGCGGCGCGGGCGCGCGGAGCGCGGGTGGTCCTGCTCGACGACCGGAGATCCCCCGACGACGACGTCACCGAGCTCCTGCGGCCGCTGCAGGCCGCTGCGGTGACGGCACTGGGACGGGCCGGTGTCGGCACGGCGGTGACCGTGCGATTGCTGCCGCCGGGTCGGCCGCTGCTGGCCACGCTGTCCGTCGTCGGCGACAACAGCCAGAGCCGCCAGGACTTCGGATTGGACGGTGCCGCGCGCACCGAGGCCGACCGTGCCGCCGACCGGGACCGTGTCGGTCGACCAGAGGCTTGACGGGCGGTGGTGGCGCGTGAAAATTGTCCCCATTTCTGGGTCTACCCGGCGCGCGGCCGCGTTCCTAAGCTGATAGCTGCGGTGCTCATCCGTAGTGGTCGGGAGATTTTCAAGGGGGGACAACGGTGACGTTGATGGCTGTGTGTGCAGAGCCGAGCTTTGCGAGCCATGCAATTCTGGGGGACCGAGAAAACCGGCCGGTACTCTCGCAGCGCGAGATCGAAGTACTGATCGCCTGGTTGCTGGCCGAGTCGAAGGAGGAGGCCGCTGCTGGTCTCTTCATCTCGGCGTCCACGGTCAGTACGCACATCTCTCGTATTCGGGCCAAGTACGACGCCGCCGGACGGCCGGCACCGACCAAGGCGCACCTGCTCGCCCGCGCGCTGCAGGACGGCTACACCGACCTCGACCGTTGGTGACCGTGCGTTCGGCCGAATTTGCCGCTGGTCTGCGCGAACCCCTACACTAGAGCGGTTGCCTGCGGTGCATGCACCGCGAATCGGCACGCGAACCCACTGGTTCTGCCCTCCTCGGAGGAAAGATCCCAGGCAGGCGCGTGTTTCGGTGGCAGCGGACCGAGTGTGTCGGGTCGGCAATCCGGCACACATCCAGACCAGGTCAAGGAGACCAGCAGTGATTCAGCAGGAATCGCGCGTGCGGGTCGCCGATAACACCGGTGCGAAGGAAATCCTTTGCATCCGTGTTCTCGGCGGATCTTCGCGTCGCTACGCCGGCGTGGGCGACGTCATCGTCGCCACCGTCAAGGACGCCGTCCCCGGCGGCAACGTCAAGAAGGGCGAGATCGTCAAGGCGGTCATCGTGCGCACCGTCAAGGAGCGTCGTCGCCCGGACGGCTCGTACATTCGTTTCGACGAGAACGCAGCCGTCATTCTCAAGAACGAGACCGAGCCCCGCGGCACCCGCATCTTCGGACCGGTGAGCCGTGAGCTGCGTGACAAGAAGTTCATGAAGATCGTGTCGCTGGCACCGGAGGTGATCTGACCCATGAAGATTCACAAGGGTGACACCGTGATCGTCATCGCGGGCAAGGACAAGGGCGCCAAGGGCAAGGTCATCGAGGCCTACCCGAAGCGCGAGCGCGTCCTCGTCGAAGGCGTTAACCGCATCAAGAAGCACACTGCCGCCTCGGCCAACGAGCGTGGCGCCGAGTCCGGCGGCATCGTGACCCAGGAAGCCCCCATCCACGTCTCGAACGTGATGGTCGTGGACTCCGACGGCAACCCGACGCGCGTCGGTTACCGGGTCGACGAAGAGACCGGCAAGAACGTCCGTATCTCGCGCAAGACCGGGAAGGACATCTGATATGACCACCTCTGAGAAGACTCAGCCCCGTTTGAAGACTCGCTACCGCGAGGAGATCAAGGGCAAGCTGAACGAAGAGTTCAACTACGACAACGTGATGCAGATCCCGGGTGTCGTGAAGGTCGTCGTGAACATGGGTGTCGGTGACGCCGCTCGCGACGCCAAGCTGATCAACGGTGCGGTGGCCGACCTGGCCCTGATCACCGGTC
Organism: Gordonia phosphorivorans; assembly: GCF_042432625.1. Classification (NCBI taxonomy): domain Bacteria; kingdom Bacillati; phylum Actinomycetota; class Actinomycetes; order Mycobacteriales; family Gordoniaceae; genus Gordonia; species Gordonia phosphorivorans. Next base: position 10,850 of record NZ_JBHLWV010000012.1, read on the forward strand.
AGCAGCCCGAGATTCGTCGTGCGCGCAAGTCCATCGCCCAGTTCAAGCTGCGCGAAGGCATGCCGATCGGCGCCCGGTCCACCCTCCGCGGTGACCGCATGTGGGAGTTCCTGGATCGCCTGGTGTCGATCGCGCTTCCGCGTATCCGTGACTTCCGCGGCCTGAGCGATGCTCAGTTCGACGGCAACGGCAACTACACCTTCGGCCTGAACGAGCAGTCGATGTTCCACGAGATCGATATCGATTCGATCGATCGCCCCCGCGGCATGGACATCACCGTCGTCACCTCGGCCACCAACGACGAGGAAGGCCGCGCGTTGCTGCGTGCCCTGGGCTTCCCGTTCAAGGACTCGAACGCGAAGGACAACTGACATGGCAAAGAAGGCTCTGCGGATCAAGGCCGCCAAGAAGCCGAAGTTCGCGGTGCGTGGCTACACGCGCTGCAACAAGTGCGGTCGCCCGCACTCGGTGTACCGCAAGTTCGGCCTGTGCCGAATCTGCCTGCGCGAGATGGCGCATGCCGGCGAACTGCCGGGCGTGCAGAAGTCGAGCTGGTAAACCTCACTCAGCGCTGAACCGGTTGCCGCAAGGTGGCCGACGGCACTGACGACGACGGTCCCGCTACCCGCAAGGGGAGCGGGACCGTCGTGTTTTTGTGAGGACGATCGCCCGGGAACATCCCGCGCGGTTCGCGCGGGCACTGGCGCGCGTAGCCGCCGGATGGGTCACCGCGCGTATTCCGCGGTCTTGCACGTCGGAGCGGTTCCCGAACGCCGAGCTCGCTGCCCGGGCGGCGGCCTCCGGCGATACGGGCACCGACGTGGTCGTGTGCCGGGGGGAACCGGGCTCGGTGAGCCGGATCGATGCCCGCTGCCGCGATCGATCGTCGGTCGCCGGCCGCGGGGCGGTCATCGCATACCACCTGTGCCGGGGACTGGAGGCGGCGGGCGTGGCCTTGGCCGATGACATCGGAATCCTGGTCGACGTGCGGGAGCACACTCGGGACTCCTCGAGGGTCAGCATGGGCAACGCTTTCGCCGTGGTGGGGGTGCCACTCCCGGACGAGGACGACCCGGCCGCTTTCGGCGAGACCTATCGTCGTGCCGTGCGCCGGGAGAACGCGCTGGCGCAGCTGCTCGCCTCACTGACCGTGCGGTACCCGTTGGTCCGGCTGGGCCGTCGGATGAACGCCGCGGCGGAGCCGGGCGGGGCCGGCAAGCCGGCGGCCGTGACGATCTCCGACTTCAGCCAAGCACCGGTGCTCAAGTCGTTGCGGTGGCTGGCCGACCCCGCCCGTCCAGCGGTCCACGCGGTCGCCTCCACTCCGATGTCGGAGAACCACCTGGCCGTCTACGTGACGGAGGCGCGCGGTCAGCTGTGTGTCTCGGTGAACTTTCACCGGAGCGCGTTCCCCCGCGAGGTGATCGAAGCGGCGCTGCAGAACGCGCTCGACCTGATCGAGGCCTGGTGCGAGGGGAGTCGACGATGAGGCCGCGGATGCCGCGTAGCCGCGGAGTGATCGTCGCGATCGTGGCGGTGCTGGTCGCGGCCGGGACGCTGGGCTGGGCGATCCAACGGCATCAGGCCCCGCCGCCCGAGCCCGGGACGGCGATACGGCTCGACGTGCGGGGCGTGCCCGACGGACCGGTGCCCGCGGAGTTCGCGCCCGGTGTCGCGACCATGGTCTCACCGGCCGACGACGATGACCCCGGCACCCGGATGCGGGTGGACGACGGCCTGCTGACGTTCCGACCGACGTCCTCGGACGCGGCCGAGGCCTACCTGAGCACCCCGAATCTGGGGGCGCCCGTCGACCAGATCGGTGCACGGTTCACCTTCCTGGCATCGGAGAAACCGTCGTCGTCTCAGCGGCCCGAATTGGATGGGGACGCCGGGTCCATCGCGCTGGTGGTCTCCGCCGGCACCGAGAACCGTGTGCCGCAGGTGATCCCCCCGCTGCCGATCCACCTGGTGGTGACCCCGGTGAACTGGAATCTCGCCGTCCACGACAAGGGTGCGACCGATCCGCTGCAAGTGATCGCGGCCGGACAGTTCGCCGAGCGGCTGGTTCAGGACGGCTCGCAGCTGTACGACGTGCAGGTGTCGATCGACGGACCGACCGCGACGATCTCACTGCCCGACGGGAAGACCACCTCCGTGACGGACTCGCGGATCAGTGCGTGGCGCGCGAACTACGCGACCTTCGAGCTCTATTCGGTGCATGGCGGGACGGCCAGTCGCGGGGCCTTCCAGGCGGTGTGGGCGCGCAGTGGCCGGTGAGAGGGGGAAGGCGGCGGCCGGGACCCTGGACCAGATCTTCTCCAGCGCGAGCAACGGACTGATTCTCCTCGCGCTGGCGGTGGTGAGCGATGCCGCCGAGTTCGGCCAGCTGTCGGTGGTCTTCACCGTGTTCGCCGCCGGTGTCGGTCTGCTGCGCGGCGCTCTCGGCACCCCGCTGCTGCTGGTCGCCGACCGGGGGTTGGAGTACGTCCGCACGCAGGGGCGGCACGCGGTGGCGGCGGCTCTGCTGGCCGGCCTGGTCGTCGGCGCGGCGATCGTCGCCTACGGCCTGGCCGACCGCGACTCGGCGCTGTGGGTGGTCGGTCTGGGGGTGCCGCTGCTGATGGTGCAGGACGTCATCCGATACGTGGCGATCGCGGCCGGGTAGGCGGTGAAGGCGGTGATCTGGGACGGCCTCTGGTTCCTCGGCAGCGCAGCGGCGCTGTTGGCCACCTGGTCGTCGCCCGATTCGATCACCCCGTTGATCCTGGTCGCCGGCTGGGTGGGACTGGGGGGCCTGGCCTGTTTCGGGGCGGGCGTCGCCATGCGGGTGACGCCGCGGTTCCGGGGCGTCACCGGGTGGCTGCGGGAGGACGGACGACACCGACTGTTCTTCGGCATCGACGCCGGGCTGGAACAGGTCGGTGTGCTGTTGGTTCTGCTGATCACCGCGGCCATCATCGACGACGCGGGCGCCGGAGCGCTGCGGGGCTCGGCGGCCATGCTCGCGCCCTTCGCGATCCTCACCGCGGCCATCCCCCTGGTGGTGATCCCGGAGAGCAAGCGGCAGGGCCGCGAAGGCCATCAGACGTGGGCGGTCCTGCTCAAGATCGCGCTGATCACCGGCGGCAGCGTGTTCCTCGTCGGACTGGCCGCGCTGTTCGTTCCCGAATGGGTGGGTCGCTTGGTGCTCGGCGACACCTTCGCCGGTGCACGACCGGTGCTGACCGTGATGGCGTGCGAGTATGCGATCGGGGCCGTGCTGTACGGCTTGGCGACCTATCTGCGAGCACTGAAGCGCAGCGCCGATCTGGTGCGGCTGAAGAGTGCGCACCTGCTGTTGACCGTCGCCGGCGCCACCCTGGCGGCCCTGATCTTCCACTCCGCCGTCGCCGTCGCGCTGGGACTGGTCACGGCGAGCGTGATCCTCCTCGTGGTCGCGCTCGGTGTGGTTCGCCCCTGGCGCGAGCCCGACCGGTCCAGCGCAGCCGCGGCCGTCCGCGACCCGGAGCCGGTCGTCGACGCACGGGCGCAGGTGCCGCGATGACCACCATCAGGGCCGCGGCGCCGATCCGGCCGCGGACCGAGCGCGCACTCGTACCGATCCCCGAGATCAGCGCCTCTGCGCTCCTCGGCGTCTGGGTCTTCGTGGCGATGGGTGTGCTCACACCCAGCGTTCTCGCCGGAACGACGAGCTCGCACGGCGACCGCTGGTGGTTCGGTGCGCTCTTGATCATCGTCATCGCCGCCGGCCGATTCGCCTGGCTGGTCGCGGCGGGGGAACGACGACTGTTCGAGATGACGTTCTGGATCTACACGTACGTGTTCATGGGCCTGGCGCCGATGGCGCAGATTCGCGAGCACACCTGGGCCGCCACCGTGAACCGGACCGACTGGACGCTGGTCGGGCCCACCGTCGCGCTGGTGCTGGCCGGCCTGTTCGCCTACCTCGCCGGGGTGGCCGTGGCGTCCGTTCGCGGTCGGCGCGCGCCGGAGGCGACGGTGGTGCGCGGCACACCGCGTCGTGCCGCGGCGGACGCGATCACCGAGGACCTGTCCTACGGCCGGGTCGTGCTCCTGGCCTGCGTGGCGATCGCCTTCAATGCCGTCTATCTGCAGCGGGTGGGTTTCAACCAGTTCGGCATGACCCGCATTCAGGCCTACGAGACCGCTCTCGCGGTCTGGGGTGAGGGGCCGATCGGCATCCTGATCCGTTCGTCGGTGGGCATGATCATCCTGGTCGCCGTGGTGGCGCTGATTCGCATGCGGAAGATCCTGCGGGCCGCGGACGCGGCGGTGAATCGGGGCCGGATCCGGGTGGTCACCGTGCTGCTGATCCCGGCGCTCGTGCTCCTGGTCGACACGCTCAATCCGATCTCCAACGCGCGGTATCTGTCGGGCACCGCGATCCTGGCGGTGTGCGCGGCCACCGGCGCTTTCGCCACGCCGAACCGTTTTCGGGTGGTCGCGGTCCTGTTCGTCGGTGCCCTCGTCGTGCTGTTCCCGATGGCCGACGCCTTCCGCTACTCGCTGGACGGAGAGTTGGGGTCGGTCAACCCGCTGGAGTCGCTGCTGTCGCCCGACTACGACTCGTTCGCGCAGGTGGACAACGCCGTGCTGGTCGTCGGTCGGGAGGGAGTGCACTACGGGCACCAGTTCGTCGGCGTCCTGCTGTGGTGGTTTCCACGCGCGGCCTGGCCGGACAAGCCGATGGACACCGGCATCCTGATCGCCGACCAGCGGGGCTATCCGTTCACCAATCTGTCCGCGCCGCTGTGGGCGGAGACCTACCTGAACGCAGGCTTCGTCGGCACCGTGGTGATCTTCCTCGCCCTCGGCTGGTGGTTCTATCGGCGTGACACCAAGCTGGACCGGGAGATCCGAGCGATCGGGCTGCCCAGCGTCCTCGGCTGCATTCTGCCGTTCTACCTGCTGATTCTGCTGCGCGGATCGATGCTGCAGGCGATGTCCTATCTCACCATCCTGTGCCTGTGCGCACTCGCCGTCCGCCGTCGACCGTCGCGCGACGTCGAACGCCCGCCGTCGGCTCTGCAGCGCCTGGTGCCGCCTTCGCTGCGGTCGGCCACCCCGATCGGAGGCCGGTCATGACCCGGCGCCGGCGCGCCCTTCTCGTCGCCGTACTCGTCGCCGTCAGCCTGATCGCCACGGTGATCGCCGTGCAGCGTTCCGCGGGCACCGGGTCGCAGACGTCCGCAGATCCCGGATACGGCGAGCTATCGCGACCCCCGGGCCTTCTGGTGATCAGTGACAGCTTCGGCGGCGGCGTGGACCCGCGCATCCCGATCTACTGGGCGCTGATCGCCCGGCGCGCCGGGTGGGTGGCGCGATCGGATTCCGTCGGCGGCAGCGGCTACGCGAACACCGACCAGCCGACCGTCATCGAGCGCCTACCGGCCGACCGCGAACAGTTCGACCCGGACATCATTCTCGTCGACGTCGGCCGTAACGACTTGAGCCTGGACCCCGCGATCGTCGTGCCGAGAATCGGGGAGTACCTGCGGGAACTGCGAAGGACCTACCCGGATGCGGAGATCGTCGTGATCGTGCCCGGCTATGTGTCGACCTACGTGCCGCCCACCCTGGACGCGCTGCGCACCGCGATCGTACGGAGCGCCGAGACCATCGAGGCGGCGGTCGTCGATCCCGTGGCCGACGGGTGGTGGCGCAATCGTGATCTGGAACCGCTCCTCTGGCAAGACGGAGTGCACCTCGAAGCCGCCGGGAACGCGTACTTCGCGGATCGCCTCTACGCCGAACTGGTGCGGTTGGGTATCGCACCGGACAGGGGGGCCGTCTCGTGACCTTCTCGCACTGGAGAATGCGGGTGCGCCGCTGGCGACCGATCGTCGCCCTCGCCGTGCTCGGAGCGCTCCTCGGACTCGCGGCGGGCGCCGTGGTCAGCGCAGCCTGGCCCCGCACCTATGTGGCGCAGGCGCGGGTGATGATGGCGACGCCGGAGTGGAACGATTCGACGGCCACGGCGGGCGGCGGCGGCGATCAAACGGCGACGACCTACGGAGACCAGTTCACCCAGCAACGCATGCCGACCTATCAGGAACTGGTCGGGACGGCGCGGGTGCTGACGCCAGCGGCGGCGGATGTCGGGCTGACCCCCGAGCGGCTCGGTGCCCGGATCTCTTCGCGGCTGGTTCCCGACACCGTGCTGCTGGAGGTGACCGCCCGGGAGACGAACCCGCAGCGCGCGGCCGATGAGGCCAACGCGGTCGCCCGCCGCCTGGTGGAGTCGATCGAGGATCTGGAGAGGTCCACCCCGAACGCCGTCTCCCCGATACAGCCGGTCCTGGTCAACGGGGCGACGGCCCCCGCGCGCGCGTCGTCGCCGCACATCGGCGCGGTCCTGGCCTCCGGGGCGGCACTGGGGCTGGCATTGGCGCTCACCGTCGAGGTGCTGCGTCGCCGGGGCCGGGCCCGCCTGGACTTCGCCGACGGAGGCCCGCGGCTCGGCGGTCTGCCTGTTCTCGGCGTCCTCGGCCTGGACGAGGACGCCGACGCCGAGTGCCGGGCCCGCGTGGCGCGCGATCGCGGGGAATCGACGGTCCGCGTCCTGGCGCTGGTCCCGGTGGACTCGGGACCCGATGCGACCACGGCCGCGTCTCGACTCGCGGCCGCGTTCGCCGACATCGGGAGCCGGGTGTGCGTGATCGACGACGCCGAGTCGGCGCGCACCCCGGGCTACTACGGGTCGGCGGTCTTCCGCAGTCGCCTCCGCGCGGCGGCGGACGACTACGACGAGGTCCTGGTGGCCACGCGCCCGGTCGGGCGCGGTGCCTCGGCGCTCGACGTCGGTCGGGCGGCGTCGGCGACGCTGTTGCTCGCGGCACCGGACTGCGCGGACGCGGAATTGACCGCCGCGCAGGCCGACCTGGCCGCCTGCGGGATCGAACCGCTCGGCGTCCTGCTCGTCGAACGAGCGGCGCGGCGCGGCGGAGGCGACGACGGGATCGCGGCGGTGCGCGCCGGGCCGCCAGGCCGAAACGCCGAGCAGCACGAGAAACGGGAAGCGACATGGAACTGATCAAGCACGGCCTCTGGGTGCTCCGGCGACGCTGGTACGTGCCGGTCACGGTGTTCGCTCTCGTGGCGATCATCGTGGCCGTCATGTCGGTGGGCGCGGGGGTCAAGATGACGGCGACGACGACCCTGTTCCTCCGGTCTCCGGATTCCGACAGCAGCTCGAGCGCCTATCAGGGCGACCTGTTCACTCGCCAGCGCGGACTCACCTACGTCGACTTCGTGCAGAGCCCGGAGCTCGCGCGGAAGGTCATCGAACGGTTGTCGCTGCCGGAGTCACCCGGCGAACTCATCGCCAAGACGACGGCCTCGATCGCTCAAGACACCGTTCTCCTGCAGATCTCGGTGACCGATCCGGATGCGCAGCACGCGGCCGACATCGCCAACGGTTACGGCGAGGAGATGGCCGCCTACATCGCGGAGATGGAGAACATCCGGGATCCCGACATCGCTCCGCTGGCCGTCCAGCTCGCACCGGCTCAGGCCGACGCCGCCGTCAGCAGCGGCATGGGGCCGACCTTCCTGGCGGCGATCGGGCTGGCGGCGGGCGTGCTGATCATCCTCGCGCTGCTGTGGTTGCTGGAATGGCTCGATCCGCGGGTGCGGTCCCGGCGCGAGGTGGAGGACCTCTCCCAGGCCCCGGTGCTGGCCACCTATCGGTCACTCGACGGGCCGGAGGCAGCGGCCTCTGCCCAGGGTTCGGGGCGTCGGCACACCGTCGAGATCTCCGACGCGGATCTGCAGGAGTCCGGCCGAACCGGCCGGCTGGCGGTCACGGCGGTCAGTCGGATCGAGTCGGCCGAATCGATGATCGTCGTGGTGGGTTCGCGTGAACGTGCCGTGGAAGCCGTCGCCGACGTGCTGCGCAAGGCGGTGGCCGAACGCGGGCGCGACGTGGTGGTCGAGGTCGCCTCCGCCGACATCGGCTCGGCGTTGACCGCGGAGGCGGTCGCCCGGGCCGACGCCGCGATCGTGGTGGTGTCCGGTCCGGAGACCCGCACCCGGCTGCGCTACGTGGTGCGTGAACTGGACCTGCTCTCGACCCGGCTGATCGGGACCGTGGTGACCGGGGTCCGACAGGCGGACACCCCGTCCGGGCTCTATCGGTGAACCGCGCGGCGCGTGGCGGCCGGCCTACGGCCGTGCATTGGTGGCGACGAGGTACTGCAGATCCGGGACCTCCGGCCGTGCGACGATCGGCTCGGTCGCGGTGACATGGGCGACCGGGTGACCGTCGCGCAGGATCTCGGCGGTGACCACGCCGGGGGACAGGGGGAACGTGCAGGTGGACAGCCCCTCGGCGAGTTCACAGGTCGCCGACTTGCCGTCGATCGTGAGCCGTCCCTGCGCGGGCGCACGGGTGAGCGCGACCAGCTCGATGAGGTCGGTGGGCCGATCGCTGTGCTCGGACGGACTCATCGGGAGCGCGGTGGCCCGCGCGGGCCGGGCGTCGGCCGCCTGGGTGCGGTAGACGATGAAGACGGTGTCCCCGGTGATATCCGGGGGACCCCACTTGAAGGTCGCCAGGAAGTACTCGTTCAGTGCCAGCAGCGCGGTCCCGTTCCGCGCCGACGGCGCGAACGCCGTCGTCTCGGCGTAGTCGTTCCAGGTGATCATCTGTGCCCACTGGGCATCGGTCTCGGTGGCGATCTGCCAACTGTTGCGCAGGGTCTGCGAATTGCCGGCCTCGTCGTAGGTGCCGCCCGCGGGCCGGCTGTCCTGAAAGGTGATGGGCGCCATCCAGATCTTGCCCGCGGCGTGCGCGCGGCGGGCGAGATCGACGAGGCTGCCGCGCACGTCGATCTGCGGATCGGTCATCCCCGGCGTCCGCGGCCCGCCCCACGCACTGAGGCCGTACGTGATGGGCAGGAAATCGTCGAAGTGGCGCACGTCGAGCAGGATCGGGACGAAGGCGACCGTGCGACCCAGCTGCCGGGCCAACCGGTCCAGCACTTCGCGCCACCAGGTCGCCGGGCGTCGTTCGACGGCGAAGGCGCTGAGCACGGGACGGCCGTCGGACAGGCGTTCGGTGGCCGGCGACGACAGATACGGGGCGAACTCATCGGCCAACTGGGCCGCGCCGAGAGCGCGCAGCGGTCCGGTCATGTCGGCGATCGGCAGAATCGGAAAGTCGGCGGCCGCGGCGGTGTCCAGGATCTCGGTGACCACCGCGGACTGGGCGCGGGGCAGGATCACGTCGACGCTGAAGCCGTCGATTCCGGCAGCGCGGGCCTGCGCGAACTCGGTGCGCAGATCGACGGCCTTCCAGTCGGCGGCGGCCAGCGGGGCTCGCGGCAGCGGCCGGTCCCGCAGGAAGCCGCCGTACTCGGCGTGCTTGCCGTTCTCGCCCAGCGGGGTGAGCAACTCGCGCGAGTAGTAGTCGGTGGCCGGATCTGCGTTGTCGTAGGACACCGGGAAATTCGGCATGTAGTGCGCGAAGACCTTCTTGGGCGACGGGTCGGTGGGCAGCGTGAACGGTAGTCTGTCGGCCGGCGGTGGCTCATCGTCGCGCAACGCCGCGATACCGAAGGCGCCGGTCACGACGACCAGCAGCAGGATCGGAAGCAGCACCGCGGTGCGAGCATTTCTTATTGCAGCCATAGAGAAATCTGTCAGTCCGACGAGGGGTGGTGGGATGATTGTAGCGAAAAACCAGGCGATCGTGATTCAGTTATTTCACGCCGAGTGAAGGGCCTGAACAGATGCGAAGTCTTATCGAGATATTGGTGTGGCTATGGCCCGCATCGGCACTGAAGAATCGCGTGCTCAATCGTTTGGGAAGGCGCGTCGCGCTCAGTGCGAATATCGCTCCGATATTGCTTTCCGGAGTGCGGGAAGTCGAAATCGGTGAACGCGCTCTCGTGGGTCCCGGAAACGTCTTTCGCGGACTGTCCCTCCTTCGGTTGGATGACGAAGCCGATTACGGATCCTGGAACTGGGCATCCGCACATCCGGGTTTTCAGGACCTCGATCCCCGTGCCGGAACACTGTTCGTCGGGTACCGGGCTCGCGTGGGCAGTCGCTGCTACATCGACGCCTCGGGAACGGTGATCATCCAGGCCTACGCCAGCATCGGCGGCAACCGATGCCTGCTGCAGAGTCACGAGCCGGACTTTCGGACCATGGAGCAGACGGTGGGCCGCATCGTCGTCGGGCACCACAGTCTGGTCGCCACCCAGGCGACCATGCTGTGCGGCGCCCGGCTGCCGGCCAAGTCGACCCTGGCCGCCGGGGCCACCATGATGGCGGCCCGGCCGGGCGTCGAGATGGGCAGCGGCCTGTACGTCGGGAACCCGGCGCGTTACGTGGGCAACCAGACCGGCTGGGCCGGCGACGAGGATCCGCTGTGGATGACGCGGACGGTGCGCGACATGACCGCCCTCCGAGTCGCGGACGCTCAGGGGGTGTCCGGCGAGGACGTCGTCGGTGATCCGACTCCCGAGCCGGCGCCGTCGCTGCGCGGTGCGTCGTGAAGATCCTGCAGGTGGTGACGCTGATGTCACCGGATGCCGCCTACGGCGGCCCCGTGACCGTGGCGATGAACCAGTGCGCCGCACTGGCCGCGCGCGGTCACCAGGTCACGCTGGCCTCGGCGGTACCCGCCGGGCATCGGCCGCGAGGGCCGGTCGGGGTGGACCTGCGGACCTTCCGGGTTCGGCCGGTGGGGCCGGGCGGCTCGTTGACCAGGATCGCCGCGCCCACCATGGTGCGCTGGCTGCGAGGGTCCGCCGCCGACTACGACGTCGCGCACGTGCACCTGGGTCGCGATTTCGTCTCGGCCCCGGCCGCGCGAACCATCCAGATGTCCGGGACCCGCCTGCATGTGCAGACGCACGGAATGATCGCACCGCGGGCGGCGCTTCCGCAGCGTATGTTCGACGCCGCGCTCGTGCGGCCCGTCCTCGACGCGGCCGAATCCGTGTTCTACCTCAACGGCACCGAACTGACCACGTTGCGCGCGGCAGCCGGTGATCGGCGCCCGTATCGGCATCTCACCAACGGCATGGCGGTGCCCGCCGAGCCCGTCGAGGAGACCTGGCCGGAGATCCCCGAGGTGCTCTTCCTGGGGCGCCTGCACGCGCGTAAACGCCCGGCAGTCTTCGCCCGGTCGGCGGCCGCGCTGGTCGCCTCGGGCCGCCGCGCGCGGTTCACCGTCGTCGGTCCGGACGAGGGCGAGGCGGGCGCGGTCGACGAGGCCTTCGCGGCGGTGACCGGCACCGATGCCCAGCTGCTGTCGCGCGAGCCGGCGGAGGCGCCGCACCGGGTGCTCGACCGGATGCGTCGCGCACGCATCTACGTGCTGGCGTCGGTGGACGAGCCGCTGCCGATGTCGGTGCTCGAGGCGATGTCGCTCGGCCTGCCCGTCGTCGTCACCGACAGCTGCGGGTTCGCCACCGCGGTGGCCAAAGCCGAGGCGGGCATCGTGGTCGGGGCCGCCGAAGCCGAGCTCACCGCGGCCATCGCTCGGCTCCTCGACGATCCGGCCGCGGCGCGGGAGATGGGGCGCCGGGGCCGCCTGCTGGTGGCCGAGCGGTTCAGCATCGGGGCCGTCGCCGACGAACTGGAGCGCCGCTACGCGGGTGTCCCGACCGGCAGCCAGGCGCGGCAGGCAGCGGCGCCGACCGAATATCCGGCAATGCCGAAACAACAGAGCGGTGGCGTCGACCACGCCACCTGGAAAGGAAAGTGAGGAGTCATGGAGAGAACGATCAGAATCCGACAATTCATTGTCGACAATTACCTTTTCGGCGACGCCGGGAAAATGGCCGACGACGATTCCTCGCTGATGGCCTCCGGCATCATCGATTCGACCGGGGTGCTCGAACTCATTGAATTCTTGGAGGCCGAGTTCGCGATATCGGTGGCCGAGCAGGAGACCATTCCGCAGAACTTGGATTCCGTCGGAAATCTCGCCCGCTTCGTGGCGAGCAAGCGGGAACAGGGCTGATCATGTCGTCCCGACCCGCCGTGCGCGGCGACCGGAGCAACGCGGCCCGCTTCTTCGCCGAACGGGGCGCCGATGCCGACGTCGCGGTGGTGGACGCCGCCGGCGAGCACACCTATGCGCAACTGCGGGACGCCGTCGCCGTGCTGGAGGCCGCGCTGGCAGCGGAAGGTCTGCGGGAGGGTGATCGCGTGGCGATCCTCGGCCGCAACTCCTTCTTCTGGGTCGCGGCCTACCTGGCGGTGATCGGTGCCGGGCTGGTCGCCGTGCCGTGCTCGGAGAAGGCCACCCCCGCCGACATCGCCCGCAATCTGGGACTGGGGGAGTGTCGGGCGGTGCTGGCCGACCGGCTCGCCGCCCGCGGCTTCGACGACGCGCTCCGCCCGCTCCCGGTCATCGATGACGCCGTGCTCGACGGTGCGGCCCTCGACGGTGCCTCCCGGAACGGTGCGGTGCCGGCGGCACCCGGTCATGCGGTGCCGGCGGCATCCGGTCGTGCGGAGCGGGTCACCGACCCGGCCGATGACGCGGTCCTGATGTTCACCTCGGGCACCACCAGCAGGCCGAAGGCCGTCCGGATCACCCATGCCAACCTGATGGCGAACACCGAATCGATCATCGCCTACCTCGGTCTCACCGCCAGCGATCGCGTGCTGGTGATCCTGCCCTTCTACTACTGCTACGGGGCATCGCTGCTGCACACGCACCTCCGGGTCGGCGGGACGGTGGTGCTGTGCAACACCTTCGCGTACCCGGAGACCGCCGTCGAGCAGATCGCCGCGGAGCAGTGCACGGTGCTCGCCGGCGTTCCGTCGTCGTACCAGCTGCTGCTGCGGGTGACGACGTTCGCGCAGCGTCGCCTGCCGTCGCTGCGCATCGTGCAGCAGGCCGGCGGCAAGCTCTCTCCGGTGCTCGTGGACGAACTGATCGCGGCCCAGCCGCACGCGAACGTCTTCGTGATGTACGGCCAGACCGAGGCCACCGCGCGCCTGTCGTACGTGCCGCCGGAGATGCTCGAGGCCAAGCGCGGATCGGTCGGGAAAGGCATTCCCGGGGTCGAGTTGACGGTCCGCTCCGCCACGGGCGAGCCCGTCGCGGTGGGCGAACGCGGGGAGATCTACGCGGTGGGCGAGAGCATCTCGCCGGGATACCTCGGCGACCGGGAGGGCACGGCCGCGAAGTTCACCCCGTACGGGCTGCGCACCGGTGACCTGGCCGTCGTCGACGAGGACGGCTACATCTTCGTCGTCGACCGCATCGACGACTTCATCAAGACGTGGGGCTATCGGGTGTCGAGCCAAGAGGTGGAGTCCGCGGCCCTGCGCCTGGCCGAACTCGTATCCGCGGCCGCCATCGGGGTGCCCGACGAGGACGCGGGGGAGGCGATCTCGCTGTTCGTGACGATCCGGCCCGGCAGTGACGTGGGACCCGACGACGTGCTCGCGCACTGCCGGAGCCTGCTCGCCAAGCACATGGTGCCCGCATCGGTGCAGATCCTGCAGACCCTGCCGCTCAATGCCAACGGCAAGGTGGACAAGAACGCCCTGCGGCGTGCGGCGTACGCGGCGGCCGGGCAGTCATGACCGTCGCGGCGGGTATCGACATCGTCTCGGTGGCCCGGATCGACGCACTGATCCGTCGCTCGGGTGACGGGTTCACGCAACGGTGGTTCACGCCCGCGGAGATCGCCTACTGCACGGGTAAGGCCGTGCCGAGCAGGCATTTCGCCGCACGGATGGCGGCGAAGGAGGCCGTCGCCAAGATCCTGCCCAGCGGCTGGGACGGCCCGCTGGCCTGGAAGGCGATCGAGATCCTCGGCTCGTCCGACGCCGCCCCGTCGGTCCGATTGGCCGGGCGGCCCCTGGCCCTGGCGCAGCAGGCCGGCCTGGGCGGTATCGGAGTGTCGATGTCGCACTGCGACGACTACGCCACGGCCATCGCCTTCGCCCGCGACGAGGCGGCGGGCACATGAACGGGGACCGCATCGAGGCGGAACGGGTCCGCCGGATCCTCGACGAGTTCGACGCCGTGCACCGCCCGGCCGAAGACCCGACGATCGAGTCGGTGCGCGTCGCCCTCATGCTCGAGGACGTCTTCGACGTCACCTTCGGCGAGGACGAGCTGGCCGGGCTCACCGATCGCGCGGCGATCGAGCGGGCGATCGCGCACCGGCCGCCGCAGTCCGAAGGAACCTCCTGATGTGCGGCCTCTGCGGCATCGCGAGCTTCACCGGGGCCCCGCCGGACCTGCAGGTGCTGACCGGCATGATCGGCCGCCTCGCCCATCGGGGCCCGGACGGCAGCGGCTTCTACCGGGATCATTCGGTCGCGCTCGGGCACACGCGGCTGGCGATCATCGACGCGGCCGGCGGAGCGCAGCCGATGGCCAGTGCCGACTCGTCGGTCTGGGTGAGCTTCAACGGCGAGATCTTCAACCACGTCGAACTGCGCGCGCAGCTGCGGGCCCGGGGCCACCGGTTCCGCACGGTGAGCGACACCGAGGTGGTGGTCGCGGCGTGGCAGGAGTGGGGACCGGAGTGCTTCGCACGCTTCAACGGGCAGTGGGCGATCGCGATCTGGGACACCCGCAGCCGCCGACTGGTGCTGTCGCGCGACCGGGTGGGCATCTGCCCGCTGTACTACGCCGATCTCGGCGGCACCCTGCTGTTCGCCTCCGAGATCAAGGCCCTGCTGGCCGATCCCCGCGTCGACCGCGACTTCGATCCGGCCGGTCTCGACGAGGTCTTCACGTACTGGTCGACGGTGGCGCCGCGCACCGTGCTGCGGGGAGTCAAGCAACTCGAACCGGGCTGCATGGCGGCCTACGACGACACCGGCCTGACGGTGCGCCCGTACTGGCAGCCGCACTTTCCCCGGCGCGGCACACCCGGCGGCGATGCGCGCACGAACGCGCAGGAACTGCGGGAACGCCTCATCGAGGCCACGCGCCTGCGCTTCCTGCGCAGCGATGTGCCGGTCGGCGCGTATCTCTCCGGGGGGCTGGACTCGTCGATCGTCGCGGCCGTGGTCGCGACCTACACCGATGTGCCCGTACACACCTTCTCGCTTCGCTTCGACGACGCCGAGTTCGACGAGGGGCGCTACCAGCGGGACATGATCGACGCGCTCGGCACCACGCACCGGGACGTGGTGGTCGGCGCCTCCGACATCGTCGAGGTGTTCCCCGAGGTGGTCCGGCACACCGAGACGCCGATCGTCCGGGCGGGACCGGCGCCGATGTATCTGCTGTCGAAACTGGTGCGGGACGACGGCTATCGCGTGGTGGTGACCGGTGAGGGCGCCGACGAGATGCTGGCCGGCTACGACCTGTTCTCCGAGGCTCGGGTGCGGCAGTTCTGGGCGCGCAATCCGGACTCCGCGCTGCGGCCGCGGGCCCTGGAGCTGCTCTATCCGTGGATGGAACGCTCACCGGCGACGGCGCCCGCCTTCGCGCAGAGTTTCTTCGGCCGCAATCTGGACGCGGCCGATCCGCTGATGTCGCACCGGCCGCGGTGGGACTCGACCTCGATGATCAAACAGATGTGCCGCCCGGAGCTGGGCGAGGTGATCCGCGACGACGCGGGGCTGCTGCCGTCCGGCAGCCAGGAGTGGGACGACCTCGCGCGGGCCCAGTATTTGGAGACCAAGACGCTGCTGGCCGGGTACATCCTGTCCTCCCAGGGCGACCGGATGCTGATGGCCAATTCGGTGGAGGGGCGCTTCCCGTACCTGGACCCGGACGTCGTCGACTTCGCCAACGCGCTGCCCGCCCACCACAAACTGTTCGGCCTGGAAGAGAAGTACCTGCTCAAGCGGGCGTTCACCGATCTGGTTCCGGCGCAGATCCGCCACCGGCCCAAGCAGCCGTACCGGGCACCGGACGCGGCCAGCTTCTTCGCCGGTCCCGCCCCGGACTGGTTCGCCGAGCTGACCTCCGTCGCGGCGATCGACGCGGCGGGCGTCTTCGAGCCGGCCATGGTGGCGAACCTCTTCGCCAAATGCGCGCGATCGAAGGGGCGGCGGATGAGCAACACCGACAACATGCGCGTCCTGGCGATCGTCTCGACTCAATTGATCCATCACGACTTCATCGCCGGCGGGCTCGACGGACTGGGCACGCGATGCCCGCCGCTCACCGTCGCCGTCGATCGACTAGAGCAACCGATGAACAACCACGGTGTACTGCAAGGGAGCGCACAATGACCGACGTCCAACTGGCCTTCGGACCCGACGACCTCCGTATCGACGCGGCCGCTGAGGCCGAACGGATCGCCGAGACGATCCGCCGGTATCTCATGCGGGTGCGGCGCAAGGGTGCCGTCGTCGCGCTGTCCGGGGGAATCGACTCGAGCGTCACCGCGGCGCTGTGCGTGTACGCGCTCGGCCCCGAACGCGTCTTCGGGCTGCACATGCCGGAGAAGGAGTCCTCGACCGACACCATCGACTACAGCCGACTGATCTCGGACTCGCTCGGCATCGATTCGGCGCTGGAAGAGCTGTCGCCGATCCTGGAGGCGGCCGGGTGCTATCGGCGCCGCGACGAGGCGATCCGGCTCGTCGTCCCGGACTACGGTCCCGGGTACAAGTCGAAGATCGTCCTGCCCAGCGTCGTCGACTCCGACAGCTTCCGGCTGTACTCGGTGGTCATCGAGGACCCGGACGGAGTGCAGAGCACCCATCGCCTCACCACCGAGGCCTATCTGGGCATCGTGGCGGCCACCAACTTCAAGCAGCGGGTGCGCAAGATGCTGGAGTACTACCACGCCGATCGGCTCAACTACGTCACCACCGGGACCCCCAATCGGCTCGAATACGACCAGGGCTTCTTCGTCAAGCTCGGGGACGGCTCCGCCGACGTCAAACCGATCGCGCACCTCTACAAGGGGCAGGTCTACCAGTTGGCCGCCTACCTCGGGGTCCCGAAGGAGATCCGGGAACGGCCGTCGACCACCGACACCTATTCGATCCCGCAGTCGCAGGAGGAGTTCTACTTCTCGCTGCCGCACGAGCGGATGGACCTGTGCCTCTACGGGCTCAACAACGCTGTGCCGATCGACCAGGTAGCCATGGCCGCGGACTTGACCGAGGACCAGGTGCAGCGCGTCTACCGGGACATCGACCAGAAGCGCAAGACCACCGAGTATCTGCATCTGGCGCCCGATCTGCCGGTCGCCGTCGACGAGGTGTCGACCCACTGATCTGCCCGGATCCCGAGAGTGGGCGTGGGCTCGAGCGGCGCTGGAGGTGGCGACAGTGAAAGGTGGACGCGGGTGGTGCTTCCACCGGGGAGGCGGGGACGATCGGCGCCTCGTGCTCCGCAGCAGCGTGTTGCCGTCGGTGGTCCTGCGCCGGACGCCGGGGGCCGCGCGGGGCTCGTACGTCTTCGACGTCGAGTACCGCGGCCGGACGGGAATGCGCTGCGGTCTCGACGTGAGTGCGAAGTCCCGAGCGACCGCCGTCGTGTGGTTCGACGACCGGGTGCGTGAGCATTCGGCAGTCGCCAGCGCCGCATTGCAGACCTTGGCCGACTTCTGCTTCACCGACCTCACGCTGCAGCGCATCGAGGTCGGCGCCCTCGCCGGCGACGCGACGCTGCCCGAACTGCTCACCGAGCTCGGTATGCACGCGGAGAGCACGGCGCAGCCCTTCCCGGATCCGCTGGGGCGGCTCGGTGATTTCTCCCGGTGGGCGTTGGCCCGCAGCCAGTGGATGCGCGCGCGGCCGGCGTGAGTCGCCGCGCCGACATCCGTCCCGGGTGCGGGACCTTGGCCTCATGCCGACGACCGGCATCGTTCCTAAGCTGGAGGCACGACGAGTAGTCGAGGGAGGGGCGTCTCGATGGCACCGCGATGGGTTCGGAAACTGAACGGACTGGGGCTGCCCGACGCGCCCTCGGTGGGCGGCAAGGGTGCCAACCTCGGGGAGCTGATCGGCGCCGGATTCCCGGTGCCCGGCGGCTTCGTCGTGACCAAGGAGAGCTACCTCGCGGCCATGGAGGCGGCGGGGTTGCGCACCGAATTGGCGGCGCAGGCACTGCCGCCTGCCGGGATGGCCGAGCACGAGTTGCTCGACCTGGCCGAGGATCTGCGCGCGCGGGTGTCGACGGTGACGATCCCCGCCGAGATCGCCGACCAGATCGTCGCCGCCTATCGGGACCTCGGTGACGACCCCCGCGTCGCCGTGCGTTCGTCGGCGCCCGCCGAGGACGCGGCCGACACGTCCTTCGCCGGCATCCACGACAGCTTCACCGACATCGAAGGCCCGGACCAGCTGCTGGGTGCGATCGTCCGTTGTTGGATGTCGCTGTGGTCGGCGCGTGCCCTGACCTACCGCAAGGTCCAGCACGTCACCGAGGAACCCTCGGTCGCCGTCGTCGTCCAGCTGATGGTCGACTCGGTGAGCGCCGGGGTGATGTTCACCGTGGATCCGCTCACCGCCGACCCCGACCGCATCATGATCGAGGCCGCGCGGGGTCTGGGCGAAGTGGTGGTCGGAGGGCAGGTGGAGCCGGACACGTACGTGGTGAGCAAGACCGAGCCGCGGCGGGTGCTCAGCGCCCACCTCGGGGCCCAGGAATTCCAGTTCGTCGCCGGGGAAAGCGCCGACGAGGTGCCCGAGGCGATCCCGGAATCGGAGCGGGGGCGCCGCGTGCTGACCGACGCGCAGGTGCTGGCCGTCGCGCAGCTCGGCGTCGCCGCCGAGGAGCACTACGGGGTGCCGCAGGACATGGAGTTCTCGTTCTGCCGATCCGCCGACTCCGCCGCGTCCGACGGCGTGGACGAGGACCTGGACCTGTACATCGTGCAGTCGCGGCCGATCACCACGCTGGAGCCCGCGACGCTCGCCGCCGTCGGGGCCGACGCGGGCGGACAGGTGCTGGTGACCGGGCTCGGGGCCAGTCCGGGGGTAGCCGGTGGCCGCGTACGGATCATGCACGAGGTGTCCGACGCGGGCAGCCTGCACGACGGCGACGTCCTGGTGGCCCCGATGACCCGACCCGACTGGCTGCCGGTGCTGCGGCGCGCGTCGGCGATCGTGACCGACGGCGGCGGGATCACCTGCCACGCGGCGATCGTCGGACGCGAACTGGGCAAACCGGTGGTGGTCGGGGCGCGCGGAGCCACCGGCACCCTCACCGAGGGCGCCCTTGTCACAGTGGACGGCAGCGCGGGCACGATCTCGGCGGGTGCTCCGGCAGCCGCCGCGGTACGGCCGCTGCCGCCCGCTGAGCCCGTCGCCGCCGCGCCGGCCCGGGAGATCACCGCGACCCGGGTCTACGTGAATCTGGCGACGCCCGATGCCGCGGAGGAGGTGGCCGCCATGGATGTCGACGGAGTCGGTCTGCTGCGGGCCGAGTTCATGATCACCGAGGCGCTGGACGGACTTCACCCGGCCAAGCTGCTCGCCGAGGGACGCCGCGGCGAGTACGTGGACAAGATGGCGGCGGGGGTGTCGACCATCGCGGCCGCTTTCGGCGACCGTCCCGTCGTCTACCGCGCGATCGACCTGCGCTCCAACGAGTTCGCGGCCCTCGACGGCGGCGACGTCGAGCCGGTGGAGGACAACCCGATGATCGGCTACCGCGGCTGCTACCGGTACATCCGCGAACCCGAACTGTTCCGGCTCGACCTCGACGTGATCGAGACCGTCCGTCGCCGCCACCGCAACGTGCACCTGATGATCCCGTTCGTCCGGACCAAATGGGAACTGGCCGAATGCCTGTCGCTGCTCGACGACCATCCGATGGGGCGGGACACCGGCCTCAAACGCTGGATCATGGCCGAGGTGCCGTCGGTGGTCTATTGGCTCGAGGAGTACGCCGCGCTCGGCATCGACGGCGTCTCCATCGGCAGCAACGACCTCACCCAGCTCATCCTGGGCGTCGACCGCGACTCCGAGGTCTGCAAGGACCTGTTCGACACGCGCGACCCGGCGGTGCTCGACGCGATCGATCGGATCATCGCGCGGGCCTCGGCGGCCGGGCTCACCACTTCACTGTGCGGGCAGGCGGTGTCGCTGTATCCCGAACTCGCCGAACATCTGGTGCGGCAGGGGATCACGTCGGTCTCGGTGACGCCCGACGCCGCCGCGCGGACGCGACACAACGTCGCCGTCGCCGAGCAGGCGATCATCCTGGCCGCCGCCCGCCGCGGCTGAATCCACCGCGGGCGGGTCGGGGACGCTACGGCTGCGAGCGGTTCTTGCGGCCGCGCAGCAGATAGATCACCGGCAGGATGCCCATCGAGTTGACCAGGGACAGTCCGGTGGCCCACGCCCACTTGGGTCCGTTGACGTCGGCGGCCGATCGGGACGCCAGGTCCTGTCCGGCCCACACCCGCAGGCCCGCGTCGACGGCGCTCACCGCGACGGCGACACCCTTCTGGCCGCGGGACAGGTCGCTCCACTTCTTCTTCGCCATGCCTCTAGAGTGCCACGGCCGCCCGGCCGCTATGGCGAGTCGCGCGTGACGAGGTCCGCGATGAGCGACGGCCAGACCGGATCTCGCGGGTAGTTGCTGTGCCCGCGGCTGAACGAGTACTCGGCCACCGGCGGTGGATCCGGGAGCCAGATCTCGCACCCGAGCGGCAGATAGCGGATACGCGGCGGGCCGCTGTCCGGTAGCGGCTCGGCGTCGATGGGCGCGGCGCACGTCCGACGCCATCCCGGTTCGCTCGGGGCCAGCACGTCACCGTCGACCTGCAGGCCGGTGCGGCCGTCGGCGCGGGAGAGGTTCCAGGACAGCACCGACCCGCCCACCGGATCGGAGGTGCGGATCAGGTTGAGCCACCGCCAGTTCAGGGCCTGCTGCAGGCGGTGGTGCGAGTGGAAGCCCAGGTGCGCCGGGAAGGCGCGACCGTAGATCCACCGGAGCTGCGACCCGTATGTCACCAGGCTCAGATCGGCCCACCGCAGCGACGCTTCGGTCGTGGCGTCGGTGGGCTCGGCCAGTGACGTGACCTGCTGACTGCCTTCCCGGTTGATCAGCCGCAGGGCGACGGCGTACATGATCAGCGAGCCCTGGCTGTGCCCGCAGAGGACGATCTTCTGGTCGGGGTCGCGACGTCGCTCGTCCTCGACGCGGGTGACGATGTCGTGGATCACCACCGTGGCATACGACGGCGGCACCACGGGATGCCCTTCGCGCGGCCAGAAGGAGGCGACGTCCCACAGCACCCCGAGTGTCCGGCCCCGGCCCGGGCGGCGGATCGCTCGCTGAATCGCGACGGCCGATGCGAGGACCACCAGGAGCAGTCCGAGGGTGCCGACGGCCGAGAAGATCCGGACCGGGGCGGCCGATCCGGCCCCGGAAAGCGTCACGGCGGCGGCGACGGCCGCGGCGACCACGACGATCCAGAACAGCCGATTGATCAGCACGGGTACCTGGTCGTTGTGTGCGGCGAGCCACCATGCCCGGCGATGACGAGCCAGCCCCGGGGCGGGGTCGCCCAGGTCGGACAGTTCCCGCTGCCACCGAGAGTCGTCACGCCGCCCGCTGCGCAGGAACGCGAGAACACCTGCCGCGCCGAACAGCACCGCCACCGCGGCGACGATCCCCCACAGCAGGCTGAGCGTGGCGTACGTGGTCGGGAGCACCAGCGCGTCCGCGGGGGAGCGCCCGATCACGATGTCCCACAGTCCCGGGAGAATGTCGCCGAGTTCGGTCCCCAGCGAGATGATCACGTCGACGCTCCAGGCCACCCCCGCGCCGAAGCCCGCTCCGAGCGCCACCGCGAGCGCGCTGATCGCCACCGGTGAGTATCCGTTCATCCACGGCCGATAACTGGCGGGGAAGCCCTGCCAGTAGCCACGGTGGCGACCGACGATCCGCCCGATCGCGGCCCACAGGAGCAGCCAGAACACGGCGCACACCAGCAGGGTGATCCAGATCGGTTCGGACACCGACAGCAGGGAGGCGCGATCCGGGGCATACCGCAGACGATCGGGGAGGAACCACCCGGCGACGATCACGGCACCGGCGTGGGCGCCGAGGCTCAACGACCAGCTGGTCACGCGCAGGAGGCGCTTCGCGCGCGCGTTCCGCAGCACGGTGCCGACCCGGCCGGGATCGCCGAGGTCGACCACGAGCACCGCTGTCACGAGAGCGACGAGCACGCCGAGCGGAATCAGCCACCAGTAGCCGAGGGGACCGGTCGAACGCACCACCAGCAGGACCAGCAGCAGCGCGCTCGGCGCGGCGACGCCGTGAATCCCGCGCAGCAGCGTCGCGGTGGGGTTGCCGTCGTGGAAGTCCTGCGACTCGAGGATGGTGTCGGGCGCGTCCGAGATCCCGGTCTGTGCGCCGAGAGTCGACGGGGCGGTGTCGTCGACCGAACCGGTGTCGTCGACCTTGGTGAACCGCGTGATGGTCCCGATCAGGGCGAGAGCGAGCGCGAGGAGAACGGTCGCGGCGAGCGACAGCCGGAGCGGGTCGCCGGCGAACCAGCCGCTGCCGGGCAGTCGGGTCAGCCAGGTGGAGTCGCCCTGGGCGTGCGGCCGCAGGAGGCTCTGGTAGGCCACCAGGTCGACCGCGAGTACGGCCGACTGGATGGTGAACAGCACGGTGAGCGCCAGGCCCACCACGTGCATGGCGGCCTTCGCGAGGCGGGCCGCCCACGCCGGCTCCGGCTCACGCCGCGCCGCCTCCTGCTCGGGGATCATGGCGTAGGCGGTGTTGATCAGGCCGAACGGGAGGAGGACGGCCCACAGTGCCTTCCGCCAGCCGCCGGAGGTCATCGCACCCCAGTGGTATGCCCACACGCGGTGGTTCGGATTCGCGCTCTCCCCGACGGGCTCGCCCCGCAGATCGAGGAGCTCGACGAACCCTCGCTCGGGGTCGGTGGAACCGGGCACCGCGGCCAGCGCGCCGGCCTGAGCCGGAGCCTGCGGGCGGGCCAGGATCTGCTCGGACGGCGTGCCGCTGACCCCGTGGGTGCGGATCTCCAGGACGCGGGGAGGAAGCGGGCTGGTGGCCACGGCGTCCTCCCCTCCCGAGTCGGCTACAACGCGACGGTGAGCAGAACGACGGCGTCGGTGTCGGCGCTGAGGCCGTGTCGCACCCGCGGGATGTCGACGAGGTCGCCGGTGTGCAGCTCCAACTCGTCCGGATCGTCGGGCACGGTGAGACGAACCGTACCCACCAGGACCTGCAGGGTCGCTTCGCCGGGACTCTCGTGGTCGGCGAGGTCGTGTCCGGCGGCCAGCGCGATCACCGTGTGCCGCAACCGATGGTCGCTGTGGCCGCGGACGGTCCGCGCCGACCGGCCGCTGCGGGCCGAATGCGCCGCGGACAGGAGCTCGTCGGAGAGTTCGGACAGGTTGGTCAGCGTCATGACGTCTTCTCTTCACTGCCCGTGCGGGCGATCCCGAAGATGGTGAACAGGCAGGCCACGGCGGCGAAGGCCACCAGCAGCGCGAGGCCGATGGTGTACGAATGGGCCTCGGCGTCGTACGTCGCGCCCATCACCAGCGGCGGGAAGAAGCCGCCGAGCCCGCCCGCGGCGCCCACCAGGCCGGTCACCGCACCGACGCGGGCGGCCGGGGCCGCCACGGCCACCCAGGCGAACACCGAACCGGCGCCCATGCCCATCATCACGGCCATCAGGATGAAGTCGACCGCGGCCAGGCCGTTGGACAGCTCCGGTTTGAAGATCATCCACACCGCCAGCAGTGCGGCGCCGCCGCACGAGATCGCGGTGATCAGGCGGGGACCGAACTTGTCCGACAGGGTTCCGCCGATCGGGCGGGCGATGACCGCGGCCACCGCGAAGCCCGCGGTGCGTGCACCGGCCGACTTGAGGTCGGTGATGTCGTAGACGTCGTTCAGATAGGTGGGCAGGTAGGTGGAGAAGGCGACGAAGCCGCCGAAGGCCGCCGCGTACAGGAACGACATCTGCCAGGTGATGGGCAGTTTCAGGGCGTCGACGAGTTTGGGGACCGCGGCGTCGGTGGCCGGCTGCCAGGTGGGGGAGTCGCGCATCCACAGCCAACACACCACCGCCACCACCAGCAGCGCCACGGCCATGATGAGGTGCGTCGGGAAGTAGCCGAACCAGTCCTTGAACCGCGGAGTGAAGAAGGCCGAGAGCGCGGTGCCGCCCATGCCGGCACCGAACACGCCGGTCGCGAAACCGCGACGGTCGGCCTCGTACCAGTTGTTCAGGAACGGAATGCCGGCCGCGAAACTGGTACCGGCGATGCCCAGGAAGAAGCCGACCACCAGCATGAACGGATATGACTTGAGGCTGCCTGCGACGGCCACCAGGATCACGAACGGGGCGGAGAGCACCAGGAGCAGGGTGAACATGACGCGTCCGCCGTACTTCGGGGTCAGCACGCCGACGATGATCCGGCCCAGCGAACCGACCAGGATCGGCACCGCGATCAGAATCGACTTCTGCGTGGAGTCCAGGTCCAGCTCGTTCGGGCCGGCGTAGAACACCCCGAGCGGGGCGATCAGGTTCCACGCCCAGAACGTGATGGCGAACGCCAGCGTCGCCAGGATCAGGTTGCGGGTCTGTGCGCTGCGCTCATAGACGACGGCGGCGGCGGTGGTGGCGGTCATCGGCGGTCACGATCCTCGGTACCCACCGGCGCCCACGCCGACGGCAGCTCCTGCGAGCCGGGTGCGGTGCGTGCATCGCGGCTGCGGTACACGATGTACGGGCGGAACAGGTAGTGCAGCGGCGCGGTGAAGATGTGCACCAGCCGGGTGAACGGCACCAGCATGAACATCACCATGCCGATGACGACGTGGACGTGGAATCGCAGCGGGGCCCGCTCCATCGCGTCGATGTCCGGCTGCAGCGCGAAGATGGACCGGAACCACGGGGACACCGTCTCGCGGTAGTTCACCCCGGGCCCGTGCGGATCGACCATGCCGACGACGGTGATGTAGGTGCCGGCCACCAGGGCCGACACCAGCACCAGATACATCAGCTTGTCGTTGGCGGTGGTGGCGGCGAACACCGGGCCGGTCGCCCGGCGCCGATAGATCAGGATCGCCACCCCGATCAGGGTGGCGATGGCGGCGATGATGCCGCCGACCGCGGCGATCCAGTGGTACGCGGTCTCGCTGAGCCCGACCGCGTTGGTCCACGACTCCGGGATCACCAGGCCGATCGCGTGCCCGACGATCACCATCAGGATGCCGTAGTGGAACAGCGGGGAACCGATGCGCAGCAGCCGCGATTCGTACAGTTCCGACGAGCGGGTGGTCCACCCGAACTTGTCGTAGCGGTAGCGCCAGATGGTGCCGCCGACCACCGAGATCAGTGCCAGGTAGGGCAGGACGCCCCACAGAAAGACGTTCATGTCCAGCTCACCATCTGATCGGGCCGAGTCGATCGGCGGAGTCGTCGTTGCTCGTGTACAGCGGCAGCAGCTTTCGTCCGCCCGGCTCCAGGCCGACCGACTCGGTCGCCGGGCCGGCGGTGGCCAGCGACAGCGCGGTGGCCTTGTCGGCCGGGGACGCGCCGGGCAGCGTCGCGCAGATCGCGGTGAGGACGTCCGCGTACGGGCTGTGGCGCTCGTCCAGCGCCATCCGGATCAGTTCCAGGGCGGGCCGATTCTCCACCAGCATGGTGTGCCCGGTCGCCGGATCCACGCGGGCCGCGAACTCGAGCACCATCGGCAGGTAGTCGGGCAGCTCACCGTGGGTGTCGACCAGGAAACCGGAGTCGCGGTACCGCTGCTTGAAACCGCCGAGGGAGGTGCCGCGGCGTCGGGTGTCGCCGTCGGACCAGTACGTCAGGTACAGCGTGTGGCGCCGCGTCAGATCGAAGACGTCCACATAGTTCTGCCGGGCCACGGCCGGGTCGACGCCGGTCAGGTGGTCGACGACGCGGCGCAGGGCCGTCGCCGACGCCGAGGCGGGCTGCTCGTCGAGCGCCGCGGCCAGCAGCGGGAGCCGCGCGAGCAGGTCGTCGTCGGGGTAGCCCAGGCACAACGACGCGACCTGGTAGACGACGCGGTGATCGTCGCGGGCGAGCCCGGCTCGACGGCGCGTGGCGGTCAACGGGTTGCGCATCAGCTGTCCCCGCTCTTGGGGAACATGCCGTCGGGGGTGCCGTTGCCGTCCCAGTTGAGCAGATTCACCCGGCCCTTCAGGGAGTGCTCACCGGCGGGGCGGTCGGTGGTCTGCCGTTGTTTGAGGGCCTGGAAGGTCTCCACCGAGACCGGGGTGGGCCGACCGCTGGCCTCGCCGAACGCCCCGGACTCGTACATGCCGGGGCCGTCGTCGAAGTCGAGGGAGCAGCCCATCTCCTCCAGGTTGTGCGCCTGCTCGTGGTGGGCGGTGGGGATCACGTAGCGGTCTTCGTACTTGGCGATCGCCATCAGCCGGTACATCTCGTAGAGCGTCGCCTCGTCCATGCCCACCGACGCCGGGATCAGCGGATTGGCTTCGCGGCCCAGCGACACGTCGCGCATGTACGAGCGCATCGCCGCGAGCTTGCGCAGCACTCCGTCGACCACGCTCACGTCGCCCGCCGAGAACAGCTCCGCCAGGTACTCGATCGGAATGCGCAGCGCCTCGATCGCGCCGAACAGGGTCTCGTGGCCCTCGCCGTCGTGGCCTTGCTCGGTGAGCAGATCCACGATCGGCGACAGCGGCGGGACGTACCAGACCATCGGCATGGTGCGGTACTCCGGATGCAGCGGCAGCGCGACGCGGTACTTCTTGGCCAGCGCGTACACCGGCGACCGTTGCGCGGCGTCGAGCCAGTCGTCCGGGATGCCCTCGGCGCGGGCGGCGGCGATCACCTCCGGATCGAAGGGATCGAGCAGCAGGTCGAGCTGCGCCTCGTACAGATCCTTCTCATCGGGGGTGGACGCGGCCGCGGTCACCGCGTCGGCGTCGTACAGGAACAGGCCGATGTAGCGCAGGCGGCCCACGCAGGTCTCCGAGCAGACGGTGGGCTGGCCCACCTCGATGCGCGGATAGCAGAACGTACACTTCTCGGCCTTGCCCGAGCGGTGGTTGAAGTAGATCTTCTTGTACGGGCAGCCAGTGATGCACTGGCGCCAGCCGCGGCAGCGGTCCTGATCCACCAGCACGATGCCGTCCTCTTCGCGCTTGTAGATCGCGCCCGACGGGCACGAGGCCATGCACGACGGGTTGAGGCAGTGCTCGCAGATGCGCGGCAGGTAGAACATGAACGTCTGCTCGAAGGAGAACTTGATCTTCTCCTCGGATTCGGCGCGGATCTTGGCGACGATCGGGTCGAGGTGCCCGAACGCGGTGGTGCCGCCGAGGTTGTCGTCCCAGTTGGCCGACCACTCCACCTTCATGTCCTCGCCGGTGATCAACGACTTGGGGCGGGCCACCGGGAAGTCGTCGCCCAGGGGTGCGCTGACCAGCGTCTCGTAGTCGTAGGTCCACGGCTCGTAGTAGTCGTCGAGGGTGGGCTGCACGGGGCTGTGGAAGATGGTGAACAGTTTCTGCAGGCGACCGCCGGTGCGCAGGCGCAGACCGCCCTTGCGGTTGAGTTCCCAGCCGCCCTTCCACTTCTCCTGATCCTCGTAGGTCCGCGGGTACCCGAGTCCCGGGCGGGTCTCGACGTTGTTGAACCACACGTATTCGGTGCCGGCGCGATTGGTCCACGCCTGCTTGCAGGTCACCGAGCAGGTGTGGCAGCCGATGCATTTGTCGAGATTCATCACCATCCCGACCTGAGCCATGACTCGCATCAGTAGGTCACCTCCTGGCTGCGCTTGCGGATAGTGGAGACGTTGTCGCGTTGATTGCCGGTGGGCCCCAGATAGTTGAAGGCGTAGGAGAGCTGCGCGTATCCGCCGATCAGGTGTGAGGGCTTCACCAGCAGTCGGGTCACCGAGTTGTGGATACCGCCGCGCCGTCCCGTCGCCTCGGACTTGGGGACGTCGATGGTGCGCTCCTGCGCGTGGTGCACGTAGGTCACGCCGGTCGGAATGCGGTGGCTGACCACCGCGCGGGCCACGAAGACGCCGTTGGTGTTGACGCACTCGATCCAGTCGTTGTCGACCACGTCGATCGACGCGGCGTCCTCCGGCGACAGCCACGCGGTCGGCCCGCCGCGCGAAAGCGACAGCATGAACAGGTTGTCCTGGTACTCCGAGTGAATCGACCACTTGTTGTGCGGGGTCAGGTACCGGACGGTGATCTCCTTCTCGCCCGTCGGCCCCAGCTTGGGTTCGCCGAACAGCCGGTGCATGTCCAGCGGCGGCCGGTACAGCGGGAGGGCTTCGCCGATGTCGAGCATCCAGTCGTGGTCGAGGTAGAAGTGCATGCGCCCGGTGAGGGTGTGGAAGGGCTTGTCGCGTTCGATGTTGACGGTGAACGGCGCGTAGCGGCGGCCGCCGGTCTCGCTGCCGGACCATTCCGGCGAGGTGATCACCGGCACCGGCTGCTTCTGGGTGTCGGCGAAGGAGATGCGCTTCTCCTCGGCGCCGGCCGCCAGATCGACGAGCTTCTTGCCGACGCGCTTCTGCAGCTTCTCGAAACCGTCGACGGCCAGCTCGCCGTTGGTGGTGCCGGAGAACATCAGGATGGCCTCGGCCATCTTGGCGTCGGTGTCGATCGCGGGGCGGCCGTCGGCGACGCTGCCGCCGGGCGAGAGCATCACTCCGTTCGCGGCGGCCAGCTTCGGGATCTGCGAGGCGATGTCGAAGGTGACGTTCTTGACGGTGAAGCCCAGGGTGTCCGCGAGCGGACCCACCGACGCCAGCTTGTCGGCGATGGCCGTGTAGTCGCGCTCGACGACGGTGAACATCGGCATGTTCTTGCCGGGGTGGCCCGGGTTGCCGCTCTCGCGCCAATCGATCACCCGGCCGTGCGGCTGCGCCATCTCGCCGGGGGTGTCGTGCTGGACCGGGACGCTCACCAGGTCGTGCACCACGCCGAGGTGCTTCTCGGCTTGGCGGGACAGTTCCTGCGCCAACAGGTGGAACAGGTCGAAGTCGCTCTTGGCCTCCCACGGCGGATCGATCGCCGGGGTGAAGGCGTGGACGAACGGGTGCATGTCCGTCGAGCTCAGGTCGTGCTTCTCGTACCAGGTGGCCGCCGGGAGCACGATGTCGCTAAGCAGCGTCGTCGAGGTCATGCGGAAGTCCGCCGACAGCAGCAGGTCCAGCTTGCCCTCGGGGGCCTGCTCGTGCCAGCGCACCTCTCGGGGACGCGGGGTGTTCGGGTTCTCGGTGCCGAGCACGTTGTGGTGGGTGCCGAGCAGGTGCCGCAGGAAGTACTCGTCGCCCTTGGCCGAACTGCCGAGCAGATTGGACCGCCACAGCACCAGGGTGCGCGGCCAGTTCTCGGGGGCGTCGACGTCGGAGATGGCCGGGGTGAGGTCGCCGTCGCAGAGCGCCTTGGCGACGTACTCGGCGGGGGTGGCCGCGGTCCCGGCGGCCACCGCGGCGTTCGCGTCGTCGGCCACCTGCAGCGGATTGGTGGTGAACTGCGGATAGAACGGCATCCAGCCCAGCGCCGCCGACTGCGCGACGGCGTCGGCGGTGTGCGCGTGATCGAGCGTGCCGCGCGAGAGCGGCGAGGCGAGCGCGGTGGTGGAGTAACCGTCGTTGCGCCACTGATCGGTGTGCATGTACCAGTACGACGTACCCGGCTGCGTGCGCGGCGGACGCGACCAGTCCAGGGCGTTGGCCAGTGAGATCCAGCCGGTGATCGGGCGGCACTTCTCCTGGCCGACGTAATGCGCCCAGCCGCCGCCGTTGCGGCCCATGCTGCCGGTGAGGTTGAGCATCGCGAGGATGGCGCGGTAGGTGGCGTCGCCGTGGAACCACTGGCAGATGCCGGCGCCCATGATGATCATGGAGCGGCCGCCGGACTCGCGGGCGTTGACCGCGAACTCGCGGGCGATGCGGATCGCCTGCTCGGGCGGGACGCTGGTGATCTCGGCCTGCCAGGCCGGGGTGTACGGGGTGTTCGGGTCGTCGTATCCGGCGGCCCACTGACCGGGCAGGCCGTCGCGGCCCACGCCGTACTGCGCCAACATGAGGTCGAAGACGGTGGTCACCAGGCGGCCGGCGATGCGGCGAGCGGGGACGCCGCGGGACATGATCGAACCGCTGCCGTCGGGGGCCTCGAAGGCGGGCAGGCTGATCGCGACCGGCTCGGCGCCCTCGGTGCCGTACAGGCTCAGGCGCGGCGTCACGCCTTCGAGATCGAGGTTCCAGTCGCCCTCGCCGGAGTCGGAGTAGCGGAAGCCGATCGAGCCCTTGGGCACCACCGGCTCGCCGGTGGCGTCGTCGATCAGGACGGTCTTCCACTCCTCCTCGGGAGCGTCGGGGGTGCCCGTCAGTGCTTCGGCGGTGAGGAATTTGCCGGGCACCAGCGTGGGCGTGCCGTCGGCGTCGAACTCGTCGAGCTCGATGAGGAACGGCAGGTCGGTGTACTTGCGGCTGAACTCGCTGAAGAACTCGGTGTCGTTGTCGACGTAGAACTCTTTCAGGATCACGTGGCCCATCGCCATGGCGAGGGCGGCGTCGGTGCCGGCCTGGGCGGGCACCCATTCGTCGGCGAACTTGATGTTGTCGGCGTAGTCCGGGGCCACCCCGACCACCTTGGTGCCGCGGTAGCGCACCTCGGCCATCCAGTGGGCGTCCGGGGTGCGGGTCACCGGCACGTTCGAGCCCCACATCATCAGGTAGGTGGCGTCCCACCAGTCGCCGGACTCGGGGACGTCGGTCTGATCGCCGAAGACCTGCGGGCTGGCCACCGGCAGGTCGGCGTACCAGTCGTAGAACGACGTCATCACGCCGCCGATCAGCTGAATGAACCGGGTGCCGACGCAGTGGCTCACCTGGGACATCGCCGGAATCGGCGAGAAGCCGGCGCACCGGTCGGGGCCGTAAGTCTTGATGGTGTGCACGTGCGCGGCGGCGGCGATCTCGATGGCCTCGTCCCAGGTGACACGCACCAGGCCGCCCTTGCCGCGGGCCTGCTGGTAGGCGCGACGGCGGACGGGGTCGCCGGTCACGTCGGCCCACGCGAGCACCGGGTCGCCGAGCTTGGCCTTGGCCTGCCGGTACATCTCCACCAGCACGCCGCGGGCGTACGGATGCCGCACCCGGGTGGGGGAGTAGGTGTACCAGGAGAAGGCGGCGCCGCGCGGGCAGCCGCGCGGCTCGTATTCGGGGCGGTCCGGGCCGGCCGTCGGGTAATCGGTCTCCTGCGTCTCCCAGGTGATGATGCCGTCCTTGACGTACACCTTCCAGGAGCACGAGCCGGTGCAGTTGACCCCGTGGGTGGACCGCACGATCTTGTCGTGACTCCACCGGTCTCGGTAGAAGACGTCGCCGGTGCGGCCCCCCTCCCGGAACACCGCGCGCTTGTCGTCGGACTCGTCCCACCGACTGAAGAAGCGCCCGACATCGAGCAGTGCCTGGGCTGCGTCGCCCTGAGTTCGCGGAGTGGCGGCCATGTCTGCGACCCTATGCCCGATTGAAGGCAATAGTGTTCATTTAAACGAAACAATCGCTGACGAATTCGGGGACGACCATGGTCGGGAGAACGGACGCACGGTCGGGGTGGTGGCAGCGGATGCGGTTGGAGCACTTCACCTTCGTGATGGCCACGGGCATCGTGTCGACGGCCCTGCTCAACACGGGTGCGACGGTGTTGTCGGAGATCGTCTTCGCGATCGCGTTGGCCGGGTACGCGGTGCTGGTGCCCGGCGCGCTGCTCGGCCTGCTCGGCGGGCGGCACCCACTCGTCGACGAACTGTCCGGTCGCGCCGCGCGCACCCTGGCCTTCGTGGCCGCCGGCGGCGTGTTGGCCGCGCGGATGGTGGTGCTGCACTGGGACGTCGCGGCGCTGGTGCTCATCGTCGTATCCGCGGCGGCGTGGGCGGTGCTGCAGTACGGCGTGTTCGCGGCGGCGGTGGTGGCAGCGAGCCGACGCGGTCCGGCCGAGTCCGGTCCCGGGCTGGCGCTGATGGACGGCACCTGGTTCCTGGTGGTGGTCTCCACGCAGGCGCTCGCGGTGTCGCTGGGGTCGTGGGCCACGGCGACCGGCTCCGAGGTGGGCGCGACGCTGGCCGCGCTCGCCTGGGGCCTGGGCGTGCTGCAACTGATCATCATCGCCGCGCTGGTGGCGGCGCGTCTGCTGCTGGTGGGGGTGGCACCCACCGACGAGGTGTCGCCGTACTGGGTGTTCCTGGGGTCCGGGGCGATCAGCGTCCTGGGCGCCGCCGAGGTGCTCGGCGTCCGCGCCGACCAACTCGTGGTGCCGGATCTGCTGATCGGCGGGGTGGCCATGGCGATGTGGGCGTTCGTGACGTGGATGCTGGTGCCGACCATCGCGCTGACGCTGTGGCAGCGTCGCCGCACGGGGGCGATCCGGGGTTACCGTGCCGCGCTCTGGTCCATGGTGTTCCCCATCGGCATGTACGGGGAGTCCACGCGCCAACTGGGCCACATGCGCGGGATCGACTGGCTGGTGGACATCGGCACCTGGGAGGCGTGGGCGGCGTTCGCGGTCTGGCTCGGAGTGGTCGCGCTCGCCGCGGTGGCGGCGGGCGCCGGTGTCCGACCCCTTCCACATGCGGAAGGGGTCGGACACGGCTAGCGGGAGGACTCGGGTCAGACGACCATCGACGGGACCCGGGTGATGGTCACGTGCTCCCGGGCGAAATCGTCGGTGGTGATGACGTAGAAGAGTCCGTCGGTGAGGTAGCCGACTGCCGACACTGTGTCGTCGGTAGTAGTCAGCATGGTGCGCTGGCCACTCTGGAGGAGGACCTCGACAACTGTCGACCCCCCATCGCCCTCGCTTAGGAAGACGACGTACTCGCTCGCGCTCATGTCGCCGGAGGCGAGCTCATCCGCAGTGACGGTGAACGGCGTGGACATCTCGCCGGTATTGAGGTCGCGCACCCTCACCGTGAAAATGCTCGGGTCGTCCGGGTCTGGCGTGATGATGAACATATGGGCTCGGTCGTCGGTCATTACCCCCAAGGAGTTGGCCGCGATGAACACGGGTCCATCGTCGGTCAGTGCGTACAAGGCAATTTCCTGTGACTGCGTCCCGGAGGTCACGTACGGCGTGCCGTCACTGGCGGCGGACACGTAGACTATTACGCCGTCTGGAGCGGGTATCGAGGGGCCGCTGATCGGACCGGATACCGGATTGACGCGGGTCAGTTTGCTGTTCGTGAATGTGACACCCTCGCCGTCGAAGACGGGGTCGGTGGTGGCGATGAGGAAGTTCCCGTTCTCGTCGAAGCTGTACCTGCCGGCCCCGCCGCGCAGGTCCTGGTCGGAATAGCCGTCGACGGTCCACGAGGTGGGGGCCTGCGGATCGGCGAACGAAAGGCGGGTCACGGTGGTCGTCGCCGGGAACACACCTCCCTCTCCCGGGCCGCCGGTGACCGTGGACGCGGCCCAGTAGACGGACGTGCCGGTCGGGTCGGTCGTCCAATTGGGGTCGATCTCGACGACGTCCACGGCGCCCGTCTGCAGGTCGACGATCGTCAGCGTGGAAGGGTCGGCGAAACCCTCGGTGTAGCCGTAGGCGTAGCGGCCGTCGGCGGAGTATTCATACTCCGTGGCGACGTCGTAGGCCGGTGTCGACGTCGCCAAGATCTCGGCGTCGGCGAGGGAGAGGAACTGGACCGTGTCCCCGTTGGTCGCCAGGACCCGACCCGAACCGAGCACGTACACCTCGACCGGACCCGTCAGCGGAGTGACGGACAGCTGAGTGTGTGTGCCGGTCGCGGTGTTGCCGGAGTGCAGCGTGGTGCCGTCGGTGTCGGTCACCGCGATCAACGCATAGGTTCCGTCGGGCGTCACCGCGATGTCGGTGCCGGTCAACGCAGCCGACGACGGGTCGAAGGCCATCAGCAGGATGCCCGACGGAGCACCGGTCCACGTGAGGGTTTCGGTGCCGTCGCCGTTGTCGGCGATCGCGTAGCTGCCGACCACGCTGCTGTCGGCGAGGTCGACCACGGTGATCAGGGTGCCGTCGGGATTGGTGACGTGCGCGTAGGCGTCGTCGGTGCTGAACGAGACCGTCGATCCGGTGTGCCCGGCGGGGAGCGCGATGGTCGCGGTCTGCGCGGTGGTTCGGTCGAGCACGGTCAGCGCGGTGCCGTCGGTGCTGACCCCGGCGGAGTAGCGCGGCGAGACCGCGTCCAGCCCGGTGGCGTCGAGGGTGACGGTGTCGGTCGCGGTGATCGGTGTCGTCACGACGGTGTGCTGCGGCGGATTGCCGCCCTGCTGGGCGACGACGGTGAACTGTTCGGTGGACGGTCCGCCGCCGCCGGCCCAGAACCGATCCGCCGGGTCGGGCGCGTAGGTGAACGTGCCGTTGCTGTCGTCGAAGACGACGGTGGCGCCGTTCGGGGTGAGGAAGGTGTTCGGTGCGCCGGTGGCGGTGCCGCCGTCGACCGAGTAGGTCGTGCCGGCCTGATGGCCGAGCAGTTGCCCGCTCACCTCGCCGGTCTCGGCATCGACCGCGCCGAGCATCACCTGTGCTCGATGGACGGTGACGACCTGGGAGCTCGTGCCGTTCGCGTGCCCGTCGTCGAGGACGACGGTGAAGGAGTCGGTGGCGGCGCCGCCGGTGGGATCCGGGGTGTAGGTGAAGGTGCCGTCGGCGTTGACGACGACGGAGCCGTGGGCCGGGCCGTGCTCCGGGTCGAGCGTGAACGTCACGTCATCGGCGTCGGCGTCGGTGACGTGCGTGCTCAGGTCGCCGGTCGTGGTGCCCGAGGTCGATCCCGGAGCGGTCTGCACCACGCCGATCGGATCGGTGCCGGACAGGGTCGGGGCGGTGTTGCGGGGGAGCAGGCTCAACACGAGCTGGTCGGTGTCGGTGGCGCCGGACCCGTCGGTGACGGTGACGTCGACCGTCACGCTCTGCTGCGCCGCGGTGGCGTCGTTGCCGGCCGCGGCGTGCATGGCCTCGTCCGTCGGGGTGAACGTGTAGACGCCGGTCGCCGGATCGAGCACGAACGTGCCGGCGGTGCCGTTCCAGTCCGAGGTGTACCGCAGGGTGTCACCGGCATCGGGGTCGGTGGCGTTGACCCGGCCGGTCATCGCGCCGCTGGTCGGGTGGGTCTGCTGGTCGGTCGGAGCGGCGAACTGCGGGGCGTTGTTGGCCGGGGCCGATACCGCCGGGATGTCGATGACGACGGCGCGGGTGTGCGGGTTCTGGCCGGTGAGCAGGCTGCGGAGTGAGTCGACGCCGTGCTGGTGACTGCCCGCCGAGGCATCGCTGACGGTGACGGTGAACCGGTCGGCGCCGGTGCTGCCGGGAGCGCGGGTGTAGCTGTAGGTGCCGTCCGGGTTCTTGACGACGGTGCCGTGCTCCGGCCCGCGGGTGACGGTGTGGGTCACCGGGTCGCCGTCGGCGTCGGCGGTGGTCAACGCGACGGTGTGCCCGGTGTCGGTCTGGCTGAGCTGGTAGCTGGCCGTCGGGCTCGTGTTGAAGAACTGGCCCTGCAGTCGGCGGCTGAACCACAGCAGGGTCCACGGCGCGGGCGCGGCCGCGGTGGTCGCGCCGGACGTGCCGGTGAGCAGGGGCAGGCCGACCAAGGCCAACAGACCGGCGAACCCGAGGGTGGCCGGGCGGTTCGGGGCCGGCGCCTCGTCCGCCGGTGCCGCGATCGCCGTCGGGGCGACTGCCGGGACGGCCCCGCCGCCGGTGGCCGGTGGTACGGACAGGTCGAAGATGCTCGGCACTGCCGTCCGGCCGGGTCGGTCGAGAGCGGTGAGCGGTTCGATCGGGGTGCGGGTGGTGGCGGGCGGCGCGGTCGCGGGCGCGTCGTCGTCGTCGAGCAGCATGGTCGGTCCGGCCGATTCCGGGGTCACATCGATCTGCGGGGTGGTCGGCTCCGGGGCCGAGGTTGTACTCGGCGGGTCCGACTGCGGCGGTGTCTCCGAGTGCGGCGGTGTGTCCGAGGGGGCGGGCTCGGCCGGCGGCGTTGCGGTGGTGTCCGCAGGAGCTTCGGTCGTGTCCGGGGGTGCGGGGGCGGGCGGGTCCGGGTCGGCGGGTGGGGTGTCGACCTCACCGCCACCGGGATCGGACGACTGGCTGGTGGACGTGTCGCCGCTGCCGGTGGAATCGAGATCGGGGTCGGCGCCGGCCTGGCCGGGATTCATCAGGATGCCGATTCCGGCGGCCGCGGCGACCAGCCGGACCCGGTTCTTCTGCGAGACGTGCATGGCGGTGCTCCTTGGCTGCTGGATCCCCCGAACCGGCGGGGCCCGAAGGGAGTGGGCGGGACGACCGGGAAGGTCGTGCCACCACTGTGTTCCGCGCCACACGGATGTCACTAGCCGCGTCACTACCTGTACTCGCCCGGCGACTACTCAGTTCCCGCTGCCGAATCACGGTCGCGCTGTCGGAAGATTCCGACAGCGCGAAGCGGAGTCGACCGCGCGACCGGTTTGCCCCCGCGTTGCAGAGGGCCCCGACGGCGAACGCGGCCGCCGCCGGGGCCGTGATTTGGCCATCGGGCCTGCGACTATCTACACTTGGGCGGTTGCCCGGGTGAACTGTGCCCCCGGGAGCCACAACTTCATACCTTCCCGGTGCCGGCCAAGAGCCAGCGGCATCGGTGGGGAAGAACCTTGCACAACTATCCACTTCGTGGAAGGCCCACCGCAGGTCACAGGGGTGAAAACCGCTGGATCCGTGTTGCATGGGAACCGCTACGAGAAAGGTTGACGGTCAACCATGACCATGACTGACCCGATCGCAGACTTTCTGACGCGTCTGCGTAACGCCAACTCGGCGTACCACGACGAGGTGTCACTGCCCTCGTCGAAGATCAAGGTGAACATCGCCGAGATCCTCAAGCGTGAGGGCTACATCACCGACTTCCGCGTCGAAGACGCAGAGGTCGGCAAGCGCCTCACCGTCACCCTCAAGTACGGCCCGAGCCGGGAGCGCAGCATCGCTGGTCTCCGTCGCGTCTCGAAGCCGGGCCTGCGGGTGTACGCAAAGTCCACCAACCTGCCGAAGGTGCTGGGCGGCCTCGGCGTGGCGATCATCTCCACGTCGTCGGGCCTGCTGACCGATCGCCAGGCCATCAACCAGGGCGTGGGCGGCGAAGTCCTCGCCTACGTCTGGTAAGGGGGATCGTTAAAAATGTCGCGTATCGGTAAGAACCCCATTCAGATCCCCGCTGGCGTCGAGGTGACCATCACCGGCCAGGACGTGAAGGTCAAGGGCCCCAAGGGCGAACTGACCCACACTGTCACCGAGCCCATCGCGGTGGCGCAGGAAGACAACACCATCGTGGTGACCCGGCCCGACGACGATCGTCGTAGCCGCGCGCTCCACGGTCTCAACCGCTCGCTCGTCAGCAATCTCGTCGAGGGTGTCACCAACGGTTACACCACCAAGATGGAGATCTACGGCGTCGGTTATCGCGTTCAGGCCAAGGGTAAGGACCTCGAGTTCGCCCTGGGCTACAGCCACCCGGTGCCGATCGAGGCTCCGGAAGGCATCACCTTCGCAGTGGAGTCCCCGACCAAGTTCTCGGTCTCGGGCATCGACAAGCAGCTAGTCGGCCAGATCTCGGCGAATATCCGCCGTCTGCGTCGTCCGGACCCCTACAAGGGCAAGGGCGTGCGCTACGAGGGTGAGCAGATCCGCCGCAAGGTCGGAAAGACGGGTAAGTAAGACATGAGTGAAGCAATCGACCGCACACCCATCGGCAAGGACGTGTCGACCCGTCGGCGCACCGCGACCAAGCGTCGCCACTTCCGCCTGCGTAAGAAGGTCAACGGCACCGCCGAGCGTCCGCGCATGGCCGTGCACCGCAGCAGCCGTCACATCCACGTTCAGGTGATCGACGATCTGACCGGCCACACCCTGGCCGCCGCCAGCTCGATCGAGGCCGACGTGCGTGGCGCCGGCGGCGACAAGAGCGCACAGGCCGCCAAGGTCGGCGCGCTCGTCGCGCAGCGCGCCAAGGCTGCCGGCATCGAGACCGTGGTCTTCGACCGCGGCGGCAAGGCCTACCACGGTCGCATCGCGGCCCTGGCCGACGCCGCCCGCGAGGAAGGCCTGGCGTTCTGATGATCAACGTGATGACCATGACCATGACCGGAGGGGATCTCTAATGCCCGGACCCGCGCGTGACGGCAGAAACGCACCTGCCGGCGCCAACAACAGCAACGACAATCGCGGCGAGCGTCGCGGCCGCGGCGACCGTCGCGACAGCCGTGGCGGCCGTAACGAGCGTGAAGAGCGCAACCACCTCGAGCGCGTGGTGACCATCAACCGCGTCTCGAAGGTCGTCAAGGGCGGCCGCCGCTTCAGCTTCACCGCTCTCGTGGTCGTCGGCGACGGCCAGGGCATGGTCGGTGTCGGCTACGGCAAGGCCAAGGAAGTTCCCGCGGCCATCCAGAAGGGCGTCGAAGAGGCTCGCAAGAACTTCTTCCGCGTCCCGATGATCGGCGGCACGGTGACCCACCCGGTTCAGGGTGAGGCCGCTGCCGGCGTCGTCATGCTGCGTCCGGCCAGCCCCGGTACCGGTGTCATCGCCGGTGGCGCCGTGCGCGCCGTCCTCGAGTGCGCGGGTGTCACCGACATCCTCGCCAAGAGCCTGGGCTCGGACAACGCGATCAACGTGGTGCACGCCACCGTCGAGGCGCTCAAGTCGCTTCAGCGGCCTGAAGAGGTTGCTGCTCGACGCGGCCTGCCCGTCGAAGACGTCGCACCGGCCGGCATGCTGCGCGCTCGCGCCGCTGCCGCCGCCGCGGCGACCGAAGGGAAGTAAACCATGGCACAGCTGAAGATCACTCAGATCAAGGGCACCATCGGTACCAAGAAGAACCAGCGTGACAGCCTGCGCACCCTTGGCCTCAAGGGCATCCGCAAGACCGTCACGCGCGAGGACACGCCGATCAACCGCGGACTGGTCAAGGCCGTGCGGCACCTCGTGACTGTTGAAGAGGTCAACGAATGAGCGCTATCAAGCTGCATCACCTTCGCCCGGCACCCGGGTCGAAGACCGAGAAGACCCGCGTCGGTCGCGGTGAGGGTTCCAAGGGTAAGACCGCCGGTCGCGGCACCAAGGGCACCAAGGCACGCAAGAACGTGCCCGCCGCCTTCGAGGGTGGCCAGATGCCGATCCACATGCGTCTCCCGAAGCTCAAGGGCTTCAAGAACCGCAACCGGGTCGAGTACCAGGTCGTCAACGTCGGCGATCTGGCCAAGCTGTTCCCGCAGGGTGGCACCATCGGTGTCGCCGAGCTCGTCGCCGCCGGCGCCGTGCGCAAGAACCAGCTGGTCAAGGTCCTGGGCGACGGCGAACTGACCGTCAAGCTGGACGTCACCGCTGACAAGTTCACCGGTGCTGCGAAGGAAAAGATCGCCGCTGCCGGCGGTTCCTGCACCGAGCAGTAAGTCTGCGTTCTCCGGTCGGGTGCGCTCGCTGCGTCGTCCCTCACAAGGGGTGAGCGCGGGCGCACCTGACCGGTCGCATCAAGCGGGCTGTTACAGTTTTTGTTCTGTGGGTTCAGTCCCGCATGGCGGTCGTGTGAACCGATCGCCGAGTACCTTTCAACGAGTCGAAGCCGAGCACCGCTGTCGGTCGAAAGATCGCGCGGTCGTAGGAGGAGTTAGTGCTTTCCAGCCTCGTGGCGACCTTTCGGACGCCAGACCTGAGGAAGAAGATCTTCTTTGTCCTCGGCATCCTCGTTCTCTATCGTTTCGGAGCGACGTTGCCGTCGCCCGGCGTGGACTTCCGCGAGATCAACAACTGTGTCGACGCCGCCACCACCGGCGACACCGGCCAGGTGTACTCGCTGATCAACATGTTCTCCGGCGGCGCATTGCTGCAGCTGTCGGTCTTTGCGATCGGCATCATGCCGTACATCACGGCGTCGATCATCGTGCAGCTGCTCACCGTGGTGATTCCGCGGTTCGAGCAGCTCCGCAAGGAGGGCCAGTCCGGCCAGAACAAGATGACGCAGTACACCCGCTACCTCACGGTGGCGCTGGCACTGCTGCAGTCGACCGGCATCGTCGCCCTGGCCGCCGCGGGCAACCTGCTGCCGTCGTCGGGCGCCAACTGTAATTCCGACGCCATCCTGGTGGACAAGTCCATCATGTCGCTCACCCTGATCGTCCTGGTGATGACCGCGGGCGCCTGCCTGGTGATGTGGTTCGGCGAGCTGATCACCGAACGCGGCGTCGGCAACGGCATGTCGCTGCTGATCTTCGCCGGCATCGCCGCGCGTCTCCCGGCCGAGGGCCGCACCATCCTGCAGAGCCGCGGCGGACTGATCTTCGGTCTGGTCTGCCTGGCCGTGCTGATCATCCTGGTGGCCGTCGTCTTCATCGAGCAGGGCCAGCGCCGGGTGCCGGTGCAGTACGCCAAGCGCATGGTGGGCCGGAAGATGTACGGCGGTTCGTCCACCTACATCCCGATCAAGGTCAACACCGCCGGCGTCATCCCGGTGATCTTCGCGTCGTCGTTGCTGTACATCCCGCAGCTGATCATCAGCGTCACGCAGGGTGGCGGCGAGGTCTCCGGCTGGAAGCTGTGGATTCAGGACAACCTGGTGGATCCGGGCAGCTGGTTCCACATCGCCACGTACTTCCTGCTCATCATCTTCTTCACGTACTTCTACGTGGCCGTGACCTTCAACCCGGAGGAACGCGCCGACGACATGAAGCGTTACGGCGGCTTCATCCCGGGTATCCGCCCGGGTAAGCCCACTGCCGACTACCTGAGCTTCGTGCTGAGCCGAATCACGCTGCCCGGTTCGCTGTACCTGGGCATCATCGCCATCCTGCCGAACCTGTTCCTGGAGATCGGCAACAGCAGCAGTGTGGCCAATCTCCCGTTCGGCGGTACGGCACTTCTGATCATGGTGGCCGTCGGCCTCGATACTCTGAAGCAGATCAGTAGCCAGCTGATGCAACGCAAATACGAAGGATTCCTCAAGTGAGACTCGTCATTCTCGGTCCTCCCGGAGCAGGCAAGGGCACTCAGGCAGAGCTGCTGTCCGAAGCACTGGGCATTCCGCACATCTCCACCGGTGATCTCTTCCGCGCGAACATCTCCCAGGGCACCCCGATCGGTCTCGAGGCCAAGAAGTACCTCGACGCGGGCAACCTGGTGCCGCCGGAGATCACCGTCAACATGGTGCGCGAGCGTCTCAGCGAGCCGGACGCGGCCAAGGGCTTCATCCTCGACGGCTTCCCCCGCTCGGTGGAGCAGGCCGAGGCACTGGCCGACATCCTCGCCGATGCCAGCTTGCAGCTCGACGGCGTGCTGTCGTTCGTGGTGGACGAGGACGCGGTGGTCGAGCGCATGCTCGCCCGCGGTCGCGCCGACGACACCGAGGACGTGATCCGCAACCGCATGAAGGTCTACGCCGAGGAGACCGCACCGTTGCTCACCCACTATGCCGGTTCGATCACCGAGATCGACGGCATGGGCGAAGTGACGGCCGTGCACAGCCAGGTGCTGAGCAAGCTCGGTAAGTAGTGGTCCGGTTTCGTAAACGGAAGGTCGTCCCGTTCCGCTCGCCCGGCGAGCTGGACGCGATGGCGGCCGCCGGTGCCATCGTCGGTACCGCGCTGGTCGCCTGCCGGGACGCCGCCAAACCCGGGGTGAGCACCGCCGAGCTGGACGAGATCGCCGAGACGATCATTCGTGAGGCTGGCGCCGTCCCCTCGTTCAAGGGTTACCACGGGTTCCCGGGCTCCATCTGCAGCTCCGTCAACGAGGTGGTGGTGCACGGCATCCCGGCGAAGTCGGTGGTGCTGGCCCCCGGTGACCTGGTCTCGGTGGACTGCGGCGCCATCCTCGACGGTTGGCACGGCGACTCCGCGTGGAGCTTCGGTGTGGGCCCGCTGTCGAAGGCCGACGAAGAGCTCAACGAAGCCACCCGGATGTCGCTGGAGGCGGGCATCGCCGCGATGATCGCCGAGGCCACCGTCAACGACGTGTCCAAGGCCATCGAAGCCGGGACCCGGGCCGCCGAGAAGCGGTTCGGTCGTTCCTTCGGCATCGTCGAGGGCTACGGCGGCCACGGCATCGGTCGGGAAATGCACATGGATCCGTTCGTGGCCAACGAGGACAACCCCGGCCGCGGCAAGGAACTGCTCGCGATCGGTTCCACCCTCGCCATCGAGCCGATGCTGACCCTCGGCGGGCCGGACACCTCGATCCTCGACGACGACTGGACCGTGGTGACCGACGACGGCACCCGGGCCTCGCACTGGGAGCACACCGTCGCGGTGACCGAGGACGGTCCGCGCATTCTCACGCTGCGGCCGTGACCGTCGGGCG
The DNA here is from genome assembly GCF_042432625.1 of Gordonia phosphorivorans. Taxonomy (NCBI): domain Bacteria; kingdom Bacillati; phylum Actinomycetota; class Actinomycetes; order Mycobacteriales; family Gordoniaceae; genus Gordonia; species Gordonia phosphorivorans. The sequence continues at coordinate 53,098 of NZ_JBHLWV010000012.1, forward strand.
GTAACACGCCACCCCGGCCAGCAGCACGGCCACCGCGATCAGCCAGTAGGCGTCGCCGATCGGGTGCTGCCACCACGACCAGTCGAGTTCGGGCCCGCGGTGCGGTACCTGCCAATGCGGGCCGATGGCGAAGATCACCGCGACCGCGGCCGTCACGGCGGTGCGCACCACCCGGTGCGGACCGCGGACGGCCGCGTCGATCGCGATCACCAGCGCGGGCACGATCCACACCCAGTGGTGCGACCACGACACCGGGCTGCAGACCAGCACCGCGAGCGCGTTCACGATCATCGCCTCCGGCGCCCGTCCGGCGCGGAGCAGTCGGGCCATCAGCACGGCGGCGGACACCACCGCCAGCACAGCGCCGATCAGCCAGAGCGCGGTGGAGGCGTCCGGCGCCACTCGGGCCAGCACCCCCTTCCACGACTGGTTGGAGGAGAAGTACGGCGTCCCGATGCGGTCGGTGCCGCTGAGCACCCCGCCGAACCAGTACTGCAGCGAATCGCTCCACGCCAGGGCGAAGCCCACCGCGGTCGCTCCCGCGGCCGTCACGACCAGCGTGAGCGCCGCCCGAAGATCGCGGGCGAGCAGGAAGTACAGGCCGAAGGCAGCCGGCGTGAGTTTCACCGCCGCCGCCAGCCCGATCAGCAGTCCGCGCGGCCACCACGGGGCGTCGACCAGCAGGTCGGCGGTCACCAGGAACATCAGGATCAGGTTCACCTGACCGAAGCCGAGGGTCTCGGCCACCGGTTCCAGCTGGACGGCCCCGGCGGTGCCGAGCAGCGTCAGGCCGAGCGCGACGGTGCGATCGAGTGTCGGGCGCAGCCGGCTGAGGACCAGCCAGACGGTGCCGGCCAGCGCCAGCAGCGACAGGCTCGTCATGACGACCGCCGCCGTGGCGGCCGGCAGCATCGCGAACGGGGCGAAGACCACGGCGGCCAGCGGGGGATAGGTGAACGGCAGATAGATGTCGCGCACCGGGAACCAGGCCGCGTACAGGTCCACGTCGTCGAGCAATGCCTGCGCTCCGGCCCGATAGACGTCCAGATCGATGTGGCCGTGCCCGAAGCCGACGATCACGCCGAGCAGCAACGACGCCAGGAGTGCCGCGGCGGCGGCCGCCACCAGCAGCCTGCCGCGCGAAGCGGTCACCTCAGACCTCGAGCACGAGGGTCACCGGGCCGTCGTTGACCAGGGCGACCTTCATGTCGGCGCCGAAGCGGCCGGTGGCCACGGTGGCGCCGCGACTGCGGAGCTCGTCGACCAGTGTGGCGACGAGCGGCTCGGCCACCGGACCGGGCGCGGCCGCGTTCCAGCTGGGGCGGCGGCCCTTGTCGGTGTTGGCGTACAGGGTGAACTGACTGATCACCAGGATCGGTGCGTTCAGGTCGGCCGCCGAGCGTTCGGGGCCGCCGTCGCCGTCGAAGATCCGCAGACCCCAGATCTTGTCGGCGAGCTTGGCGGCCTGCGCCGGTCCGTCGTCGTGAGTCACCCCGATCAACGCCACCAGGCCGAGCCGACCGTCGTCCAGGCTCAGGACCCCGATGCATTCGCCGTCGACGGTGACCGACCCGGCACTGACTCGCTGTATGACCGCTCGCACCCCGATGAGGCTACCGGGGCGGCCGGGCGGGGGAGTGCTCGAGCAGGACCCGGTCCTCCCTCGAATACAGGACCATCGAGTCCCCACGGGTGAAGCCGGCCAGTGTGATGCCGTGGTCGACGGCCAGTTCGGCGGCCATCGACGACGGCGCCGACACGGCCGAGAGCACCGGGATCCCGGCCATCGCGGCCTTGAGGACCAGTTCGTAGCTCGCGCGGCCGGAAACCTGCAGCACGGTGCCCGACAGCGGTAGGCGCTGCTGGGTGAGTGCCCAGCCGACGACCTTGTCCACGGCGTTGTGGCGGCCGACGTCCTCGCGCACCGTCAACAGCTCGCCGGTGCGCGCGTCGAAGAGTCCGGCGGCGTGCAGACCGCCGGTCTTGTCGAAGGCGGTCTGTCGCTCGCGCAACCGGTCCGGCAGGTCGAGTAGGAACTGGGCGTCGACCCGGATCGGATCGGTGTCGGTCCGAAACCGGGAGGTGGTGTGCACCGCGGCCAGGCTGGTCTTACCGCACAGGCCGCAGGCGCTGGTGGTGGTGACGCGGCGGGACAGATCTTCCGGCAGCGGCGGGAGGTGCTCGGCGAGGCGGACGTCCACCGCGGAACCGCTGCTGTGGGCGGCGGAGACGACGTCGCTGTCGGCCGCGAGAATGCCCTCGGCCACCAGGAAGCCCAGGCACAGTTCGAGGTCGTCCCCGGGGGTGCGCATGGTGACCGACAGCGGGCGGCCGTCGACCCGGACCTCCAGCGGCTCTTCGACGGCCAGCAGGTCGGCGCGTGCCGCGGCGGTGCCGTCGCGGCGCACGCGAAGAACGCGGCGTCGTGCGGTGATTCGTCCCATCGCAGGCGATCCTACGCGGGTGGCCGCGTGGGCTCGTTGAGGTCGAGCCTGCTCACGCTGCGACCGAGCGGGGGCACGGCCACGCCGGCAGCTTCCGCGTTAGCTGTACAGATTCTCCACCTTGTCCGGCAGCAGCACGGCGGCCAGCCAACTGACGGCCGAGATCACCAGGGACCCGAAGATCGCGGCCCAGAAGAAGTCCTCCACCTGCAGTCCCCAGTGGGTCAGGTTGTTGGTGATCCAGGCGGTCAACTCGAGCATGAAGGCGTTGATGATGATGTGTATCAGGCCCAGCGTGAGGATGTAGAGCGGAATCGACAAGATCTGCACGATCGGTTTGACGATGGCGTTGACCAGTCCGAAGACCACGGCGATCAGCAGGACCACGCCGAACTTGGCCCACCAGTTGGTGAGGGAGCCGAAATCGAAGTCGAGGCCGGGAACCAACTGCACCGCCACCCAGAGGGCGAACGCGGTCAGCAACGTGCGGAGAATGAAGGAACGCATAGCGTCAGTCTGTCAAAGGCTTGGTCGGTCGGCGGCGATTGGTCGTTGCGAGCAAGTGCGAGCATAGTCTGTTTTCCCCCGAATGGGGGATAGCCCAGCATCCATCCCGGTGGTTACTCTTGCAAAGATTTTGTCGATTTCTCCGGAGGAGTCCCGCAATGAGTTGGCAGCAGCCACCGTCCCGCGGGATCCGCCGGGTGTACTCCGAGGGTCCTGCTGGCCCGCCGTTTCCGGGGCAGCAGCCCAGGGCCGCGCAGCAGTATTCCAGCGTTGAGGGCACTCACTCATCGCCGACGTCGGGGGCCTTCGCCCCAGCAACCTCTGCGGACCAGCGAGAAGCTGATCGGCTTGAGGCGCAGGTACGAGCTCAGGCCGCCGACCTCAGTCGCCAGATGGCGGGCATCGTCGCGTCCCTGGCTAGCCTTCGCTCTGAGGTCCGGGCGGACTCTGTCGAGCGCGCCGCGCAGGTGCGTCGCGACCGCAGCGCCATCGAGGGGTCGGCCTTCGCCGACATCGAGAGTCAGATGCGGGCTGAGTCGCAGCGTGCGCGGCGGCAGGTCGAGGCTGCAGCCGAAGCCCTGGCGCCAGGCATTGCGGGAGCGCCGTGGCACTCGGAGTCGGCGTCGTTTGAGATGGGTGCCGGTCCTGCCCGGTACCTGCGTATCGGTGATCTCGGTGACGGTCTCGCCGCGCTGGCACCGTTTCTGCTTTCCACCAATTGGCTTCTCGACGGGGACCGGCAGGCAGTCACCGGCCTCGTCCAGAGTGCATTGGTGCGCACCGCAGCGCAGGTGCCGCTGTCGCACCTGACTGTGCACGTCTTCGATCCGACGATCAGCGGTGTGACGAGTGTCCTGGCGCCGCTCCGCAAGGCCAAGGCCGCGTCCCTGCCCAGCCCGATGCACAGCGCAGACCAGCTCCGCGAAGTACTGGTTGGGTTGATCGCCCTCGCCGGCCGTAACGCGGAACTGATCGGCGCCCAACATCTGCCGGACCTGGGCGCGCTGTGGCAAACAGAAGGGATCCCGACCGGAGAGTTCGCACTACTCGTGGTGCTCGACTACCCCAACGGGATCGACGAGGCCACCCAGAACATGCTGATCAGGCTGGCAGAGACCGGGCCGTCACGCGGTGTGACTCTCCTGGTGACGGGGGATCCCGCGGTCCGCGCCGAGCGGGGTGTCAAGCCCAAGCATCTGCGTGAACGGCTGCTCGGCATCACCTGTGAGGACGGAGTCTGGGAGGTTCCGGGTCTGTCTGCGATGACGATCGCCGACGAAGGTCCGCCGCAACCGGCGGTACTCGCCGAGGTACTGGGGGCGGTGACCCGTGCGGCGTCGGAGTCGAGTGGACCGACGATCGAGTTGCGCGAGCTGATCGGCCAGTTCGCTGCTGACCCGTGGCGCGAAACCGCCGACGACGAGATCGAAGCGATCATCGGGCGGGCGGGCCGGGAGCCGCTGTCGATCGCGTTCCGCTCGGAGAATCCGCCGCACCCGAACATGCTGGTCGGTGGTGCGGTGGGTCAGGGCAAGTCGAATCTACTGTTGGACATCATCTACTCGCTGGCCGCTAGGTATGCGCCGGACGAGCTGGAAATGCTGCTTCTCGACTTCAAACAGGGGCTCGAGTTCAAAAGGTTTGATGCCGACGCGGACGGGCGTAACTGGCTGCCGCACACGCGCATCCTGTGCTTGGAGTCCGACAAGGCGTTCGGCCTCTCGGTGCTCCAATACGTCGCCGACGAGATGGTTCGGCGTGCAGACCTGTTCAATCGGGCGCGGGCCAACGGTTTCACGGCGTACCGGGCGATGACCGGTGACAAGATGCGGCGCCTGCTGCTCATCGTCGACGAGTTCCAAGTCCTGTTCGACGGGCACGACGACCTGACGGTGGAAGCGGTTCGGCTGTTCGAGACGATCGCCAAGCAGGGGCGCGCCTACGGAATTCACCTTCTTCTCTCGTCGCAGACAGTATCCGGAATCTCCGGTCTCAACGTGAAGGGTGATTCGATCTTCGCGCAGTTCCCGATCCGGGTCTCGTTGAAGAACACTCGCGAAGAGTCTGAGGCGATCCTGTCGCGACACAACACCGCCGCAGCGGATCTGACCTACCGCGGCGAAGTGATCGTGAATCGGAACCTCGGCATGGCCGGCGACGGTGCCAATGAGCGTGGCATTGCGGCGTTCGCCGAGCCCGCCTACCTCGTCGACCTGCAGTCGCAACTGTGGACGCGAGCCGTCGACCGGGGCATCGCCGCGCCGCCGTGGGTGTTCATGGGCCGCAGCTCGGCTCAGTGGCCCAATCCAGTGGCTGTCGGCGAGGAGGGGCAGTGGGCCTGGCTGGGCCGACCGGTCGCGGTGACCGATGCGCCGGTGGCGGTGGATCTGGCCGGTGACGGCGATACCTCGATCGCCCTGGTCGGCACCGGCGACGATACTGCGGCCGCCGTACTCGGCGGCGTCGTGTTCACGGCAACTGCACGTTGGCAGCCGGGAGATCGAGTGCTGATCGTGGAGGGTGCGCCGGCAAACCCCGATCTCGAGGCGGTCTTCGGCGTCGTCCTCCCCGAATGCGAACGCCGGGGAATCCGTGTCGACCGCGTGGGAGCCGAGGAGGCTCTGGCAGCGGTGCTGCAGCTGCGCGAGGAGAGCGTCACGACCCTGGTGCTCGCACACGGCTTGCATCGGCTGGATCTGTCCCAGGTCCTGGAGACCGACCCGGAGAGTTACACCACGCTGACCGGTGCGGACCTGATGGGGCAGCTTGCCACCGGGGTCCTCAACCCCGCGGCCTCATTGGTGGCGTGGTGGCCGCAACTGCGCGCAGCCGATGATGCGCTCGGATTCGATCATGCCGGTGTAGGTACCTACGTCCTGCTTCGAGTGGGCATGGATGATTTGCGTTCGGTGGCGGGCGCCCACGCGCTGCCCTTCGAAGGAAGTCCCCGGATCGGCGTGTTCGGCCGCCATGACGAGTTCGGGCTGCGCGAGGTTATTCCGTTCGCTTCGATCGATGGCGCGACTATCGCGAACTCGATGGGCAGGGCGCGATGAGTACATACCAGGACTATCTGAGTGGATTGAACGCGCTGGCCACGCTCGATGACGTCGCCGAGCGGCAGCGTGGCGAGATTCGCGCGGCGAGCCAGGCCGCAATTGCGGCGGCCGATGAAGCCGGGCGCCGCGCGGACGGCGAGCTCGAGGTTCTCGATCAGCAGCGCAATCGTGTGCAGCGTGAGGTCGCCGGATTGTGCCGATCGGTCGGCGTCCCGATGATCGACGATCCCGTGCCCCGGTTCGGCACGCTGCAGGAGATCAGACGAGCGCTGGAGGAGATCGGCCGTCAGGTTGAGCGAACCCAGAAGGACTGGCAGTGGGCCGAGCGCCACCGCCAGCAGCACGTCGTGCCACCGGTCGCGGCCGAACCCGTCTACACGCCACCACCACCGCAGCGGCCGACCGCGCCCACCCCGCCGACGGGAGGCGTCAATCCGCGACTGGTCGTTGCGGCAGCGGCGCTGCTGCTCCTGCTCCTAGTCGTGCTGGTGCTGGTGGTTCTATGACCGGTCAGAACGATGGTGCGGCCACCGCAAGTAAGGAGACACTGTGCTGAATCGGCAATTCCGGCGGGTCCAAGGACCGACCACGATGACCCAACAGGGCTTGAGTCAGCAGCACAGTGTCGGATCAGTGTCGGGACTGGCCGTCCACCAGCGGATCAACCGCCAGAAGCGCCGCTCAATGGAGTTGCTCAATGCGGTTCGCCAGCTCGACGTGGTCGCCGATCCGTCGGCGTACCAGCAGATCATGAACTGGATCCGGGCCGACTATGAAGCGCGGCAGGGTGGAACCATCATGGGGCTGTTTGCGCAGTGTTTCCTGGGTGCCCCGTACGTGGACCACCGACTCGACTTGATGGGCTCGATCTGCGAGCACTTTTCGCGAGGTGATTCGGTGCCAATGCCGTATGCGCAGGCACGCGGCCTCGCGCAGTCGGGTGCATATGCGCACATCGAGCTGTACACGGACGGCGCCATGGTGCCGATTCTGCCGGACGGCACGGCAGTAGAACTGTGACGACATCAGTAAGGAATGCGATGTGGGATGACGATTCGAGCGCAAGCTCAGGCAGGAGACTGAAGTGACTTCAGACGTGCGTATCGATCTGACACCGATCGTTCGCGAGGTGAATCGGGTCGGCCAGCAGTTGGACATGGCGGTGTCCGCGGTATCCGCGGATATCGGCTCGCTGCAACAGGACATGGCGTCGACCCGCGGCGACATTCTCGAGCTTCGTGCGCTTTTCGAGGAGTTCATCGTTCAAGCGGAACGCACCGCTGCCGTGCAGCGTTCGGAAACGGTGCTGGGCAATCTTGAGGCGGAGCTGGACCGCGAATACGGTCATTACAAGGCTGTGCGACGTACCTCCGTCGGTACGCTCCAAGCGTTTGACATCGGCAACGTCACCAATCGCACGGTCCAGCAGGTCAGCGAAGAGCTGATGATTCAAACGCCGCGCTATTGGCTGGCGCCGGCACTGGTCGGCTTGGCGGCGTGGTCGCGCGATGACGCGGAGTTGGCGGAGAAATCCATCGCCGCGGCCTTTGACCGCGACCCGGCGAAGACGGGCTTGTTCTTCGCTTTGGTGTTGCGACGCCAAGGTCGGTCGGAAGCTGCGACGCGCTGGCTCCGGCACTACCTGGGCTCGCTCGATCCGCGGATGCTCACCCGTGAGTTCGCCGTGATCCTGGAGGCGACCGGGCAGGATGCCTTCGGCGCACACGGCCGTGAACTCGTCGCCGCCCAATTGCTGGAATGGAATGAGCAGCTTCGGTCGGATCCCGCTGTGACGGCGAAGCAGGTCGATGAATGGGTCGAGGAGATGCGGATTCACCGCGGCACACTCGACAACAAGCTGTACCCGAACCTTGCCGCGCTGTCGCCACAGTGGACGGCGTTCAAGGATCTACTCGAGGGCGCGTCGGCGAATCGAAACGTGATCGCCAAATACCAGGCCGTGCGCGGGGCGCATGTCGCGCTGACCGCCGATACCTCCGATCGTCTTGACGAGATCCTGGAGATGCTCGTCACCGAGTTCGACGAAGAAGAACTGCCGTATGCGCGTGAGGTCCTGTTCCATCGCGCGGTCATTGAGCACAACGGCGACGTGACTCGGGCCAGAGAAACCGCTGATGCCGAGACCACAGCGCTGGACGAATCCCTCGACCTGGTCACGTTGCAGACCCAGATCGCGCTCCGGCCCGAGCTGTTGGCGGTGTCGACAGGCACCCAACAGATCGCCGTCGGGATCGGCCGAGAGGACTTCGTCAAGGCCATCGCCGTCTACAGCGGAGGCTATCGGCGTAACTACCTCGACGCCGTCGACCTGGTATTCGGTCCCCAGCATTCGACATTCGCCGCGAATCTCGGGTTCCCCGGTTGGCAGGTGAATACCAATACCCCGCAGGGAGAGGGGGAGCAATCGCTCGTCAACACCTGGGGAGCGGCCATGCAGGCCTACCTCGAGCGCGTGCGCTTCAAGCCGATCACCGCGGTGATTCCGGCACTGATCGCCGTGGTCCTCACCTTCATCGGGTTCCTGGTGGGCGTTGGAGCGGGGCTGGTCATGTTGCTGCTCGGCGGCGGCGGCGCGGCGGGATACGTCTGGTGGAAGAAACGGGAAGCCGACAAACTGTACAACGAGGCCGTGCGGACGCGCGATCAGGCCATCGCGTTCTCCGTCGACATGTATCGCGCGGCGATCGCCGAGTTCGTCGACGCGAAGCTCGCCTACCGGGAGGAAGACCAGCAGGTGCAAAGCTTGACCGATCTCATCAAGTCGTGGCCGACCACTGTCGGTCATCGAGCCGAAGCGGTGGGTGCCTGATGAGTTCCCCAGGAGTTCCCCGGCCAATGCCTCAGCAGCCTCGTCCCGCAACCGGGGGCGCGCCCATTCCACCGGCACCTTCGCGACAGCCTGCTCCGCCCCGTCCTAACGGGGCCGTCCCACCGTCCGGTCCCCACGCTCCCAGACCTGGGGCTCCCTCTCCCCACGTGCCTGGGCTTCGGCCGTCGCCCGGGACCGAGACTCCGGTTGTGCGCCGTCCGACCAGTCGTTTCCTGCCGCCCCCGCCGCCTCCGGAGAAGGACTCAGGGTTGGTTTCGCGGGATTTCGCGCGGGTCAAGCGGAAGAAGGCCGGCACCCCCGAGTTGGGGCGTAAACGAAAGATCGCCGGTGACCTACCGGCGTGGGATCCACTGCCGCCGGGGGAGACGCCCGTGGTCCGCCCCGGCTCGCGCCGATGAGCGGTAGCCCTTACGAACAGTGGGTCATCGCGCTTCGGCAGTGGCAGCACGATCCGGCGACGGATCTGCGCAGCCTGCCCGCACTGAGGGCCGACTCGTTACCGCCGGACGCTTATCAGCGGCTGTTTGCGCACATGCGCACGGCGGTCGACACGATGATGCTCGAGTTCTCGCAGCTGCTCGTCCGCGACATCGGCGCGGCGCGTTCGGAACACGACTATGCGCGGGCGATGGTCGGATTGCGGGTGAGGTTGGCGCGCCGAGTGCAGCTGGCGGAACATCCGGGTCTGCCCGCGGAGGTGCGTGCGGAACTGGCCAAGGGCGTCGAAGCCGACGTCAATGCACTTCAGGCGCAGGTAGAGGAGCTCGTCACCGCGTCGGCCGACCGCTACGGTAGCGACCGCACGCACACCGAACACATGCTGCGCATCGTCCGCCAGAACAGATTCACGGTGGTTCTCGAGCCCGGTTTTCCACTCGAGGCGCTGCTGGCTGGACAGACCGGGTTCGGGTCGACTGCGGGCTTTGCGGCGAGGGGGTCCGCGCATGCCCCGCCGGGGCCCGCCGGGGCCGCAGTCCCTCAGCCAGTCCCGACCAGCGGAGCTGGATTCGTCCGGCGGCGCGTATTCCTCGGCGACAACCGGCCACCCGTTTGATTCGACTTGATTCGACAGGAGTTGCTAAGCCATGCCCAATAGTCGTGACACCCAGGACGAGCTGCGCTCATTTCTGAAGGCGCGCGTGCCACTTGTGGTGGTCCGCACGAGCGAGAACACCCGCGCGATCGATCTGGTCCAACAGGCCAGTTCGGAGTTTCGCTCCATGAGTTTCCACATCCACTCGCGGGCCAAGGGGCTGTTCGAAGTCGGCTCGCAGATGCCGGTCAGCGACGACCGTTCTCTCGTGGGTGCGCTCGACTTCGCTACGTCGACTTTCGCCGCTCGCAGCAACGCCAACTTCATCTTCACCGACGTCGACGACATCGAAACCGACTCGGGTACGTCCCGGCATTTGGCGGAAATGGCTCGACTGGCCGAGGAGCGGCAGGGCGCAATCATCCTGATCGCTTCGGGGCCTGTGTGGTCAGGCCTCGGTCGCTTGGGGATGTCTGTCACTCTGGATCTGCCAGAACTCGATGAGTTGACGTACATCGTCGACAGTCTGGTGCAAGACCATCGCGCTGTGATGCCGATCGACTGGCAGCACGATGAAATCCGGCGGGCCGCGGAGATTCTGGTCGGTGTGACGCAGACAGAAGCGATCAACGCGCTCACGACGCTGCTGGCCAAGGGGTCGCTGGTTCGTGAAGACGTCGAGACGTTGTCGCAGTTCAAAGACCGAATCTTCGGTGACCAGGCCGGCATCGAACGCGTCAAGCTGGTGGACAGCGACTACAGCATCGGTGGTCTGCAAAACCTGCGCGAATGGCTGAACGTCCGGCACGAGTTGATCAAGTCCGACTTGTCGAACTCGCCACTCCGCCCGCCTCGTGGAGTCTTGCTGGTGGGTGTACCCGGGTGCGGCAAGTCGCTGAGTGCCAAGGCGATCGCCGCCGAATGGAGACTGCCGCTCTATCGATTGGACATGGCGTCGATCCTCGGCATGTACGTCGGCGTCTCCGAGAGCCGCCTCAAGGAGGCGCTCGAGGCGGCTGATCGGGTGGCGCCGTGTGTGCTCTGGATCGACGAAATCGAAAAGGCGCTCGCGGGAGGGCAGGGAGACTCCGGAACAACCAGGCGTCTGATAGGACAGTTCCTGTTCTGGCTGCAGGAGTCTCGGTCCAAGGTGTTCATGGTGGCCACTGCCAACGATGTCAGTTCGCTGCCTCCTGAGCTGTTGCGAAAAGGGCGATTTGACGAGATCTTCTTCGTCGATCTGCCTGACGAGGACGACCGCCGCGAAATCCTGACGTTGTACTTCCGCAAGTACCTCTCCTACGACCCTTCGCCGTACCTGCTCGCCGACCTGGTGGCACTCACCGAGGGCTTCGCAGGTTCCGACTTGGATGCGGCCGTTCACGAAATCGCCACGGCAGCATTCCTGAACCACACCGGGGTGCCGTCCGAGGAGTTCATCAAGGACGTCATCGGCAACGTGGTTCCGTTCAGCCGCACCAACCCGGAAGAAGTCGAATCGATCCGCGCCTGGGGTCGGGACCGTGCGCTACCTGCGGGCCGAACAGTCGCCGCCGGCCCGGTCGACGCGGGACGTGGCCCGGCTCGCCGCATCGTGGTCTTGAACTGAACACTCCTCACCTACAAACGAAAGTGCACTCGTGTCCGAACTGATCAAACTCAAGAGCACCATCAACTCGATCGCTGGATCCGCCAAGCAGACGGCGGGCAACCTGGGTTCGTTCAATGCGACTTTCAGTAAGCAGCGGCAGAGTGTCGAAGCGGCTATCAAGGGCAGTTCGCAGCGCAAGGACCAGGAGGTGCTGAACGCACTCAGTCAGGCAGACAAGCAGGTGAAAGCCGCTGCCGCAGCACTACAGAATGCCGCGCAGATCGCCTCTCGGTACGGCGCTTCGCTGTAGTGGCCAATCGTGCGTCTGCGGCGCCGCAGGACCCTGCTGCTCTCGACCGTGCCGCCCGCGATCTGGAAGCGATCGCAGTCAACTGTCAGCGGGAACAGGCACGCCTGGCCGAATGGAGTGCCCGGGTGGCGCCGATGTCCGAGCGCACGCGGGCGGTGATCGGACAGTCAGCCACCGGCGAGGACCGGACGATGAGTCAGCATCTGGATCGCACCTCCGCTCGGCTGCAGAAGTCAGTGGGTGAGTTGCACCAGGCGGTGATCCTCGCTCGGCAGTTAGCTGACCAGGCGCGCAGGCACGCGGAGCAGGCGCGTGCTCAGCAGGCACAGAATCAACGGGGGCAACGGTAGCGATGGGTTCGCAACTACAGGACCTTGCAGCGAAAACGAGGGAACTCGGCAAGGCGGCTCGGCCCGGTGTCAACGATGTGAGTCGGGCGGCCAAGACGGTCGGGGACATGGTGGCCACAGCGCGGCGGGCCGGACAGTCCGGTGTCGATACCGGCCGACTCGCCTCGCTGCTGAACTCGGCGGCGCGTGAGGCGGACTCTGCGGCCAACGGGCTCTCGCAGTACGCCGACGGCGCTCAAGCTTTCGCGGGTCGATTGGCTTTCGCGCACTTCGCCCGCGGCGCGCGCGGGAACGCCGCCGCGATCATCACCTCGGCCATGCTGAGCGGCGTCTCCACGGCCGGCGGGTTATCGACGCCGTTGACGGGGGCCGTCGACGCCCACTTCGGTAATCATGATGCAGCGATCGCACAGATGGAAGCTTCCCGGCCGGGAGTCGGCGACATGGACCGGAGCGACCACCGGGACGATCATCTGTCCCGTCCGGTGGCGGCGCCGACGATGGGCCAGCACCCGCCGAAGAAGAAGTAGCCGAAGGGCGTGTGGAATGCGATTGGCTCTGTCCGGCCCGGTCGCGTAGCATAGAACCTCGGTGCGTCGTGCGTTCACGCATGCGTGCGACTAGTCGCGCGTTGCACCGACCGTAGCGGAAAAACACAAGATTCAACCGGGAGACGCACATCACGTCGACCAGAATCGCGGAGGACATGGCTAAGAAAGACGGAGCCATTGAGGTCGAGGGTCGCGTTGTCGAGCCCCTGCCCAATGCGATGTTTCGCATTGAGCTGGAGAACGGCCACAAGGTACTCGCCCACATCAGCGGGAAGATGCGTCAGCACTACATTCGCATCCTTCCGGAAGACCGGGTCGTCGTAGAGCTTTCGCCCTACGACCTCAGTCGCGGCCGCATCGTCTACCGCTACAAGTAGACCGCCGGGCTCGCGAGCGAGTCCCGGACCTCAAATAAGGAGAAGCTGACGTGAAGGTCAACCCCAGCGTCAAGCCGATCTGTGAGAAGTGCAAGGTGATCCGCCGTAACGGTCGGGTCATGGTGATCTGCGAAAACCTGCGCCACAAGCAGCGTCAGGGCTGATCCGCGTTCTTCTTCAGGTCCGCTTGAAGAACACAACTGAACATCGGCAAGTGTAGGAACTCTCAGCACCAGCGAGCGCAGACGCGCGCTCGCCTACCCCCGGACAGAGGCCGGGGCCCGTCGCAGAGGCGGGACGGACTGGGAGCAGACCTCTGAAAATCGAAGGAAGAATCACATGGCACGTGTTGCCGGTGTTGATCTCCCCCGCGAGAAGCGGCTGGAGATCGCACTTACTTACATCTTCGGGGTGGGTCGTACCACCTCCAAGGAGATCCTTGCCGCGACCGGTCTGAACCCGGACATGCGCGCCAAGGACCTCACGGACGCCGACGTTTCGAAGCTCCGTGAGTACATCGAAGCCTCGGTCAAGGTTGAGGGTGACCTGCGCCGCGAGGTGCAGGCTGATATCCGTCGCAAGATCGAGATCGGCTGCTACCAGGGTCTGCGTCACCGTCGTGGCCTGCCCGTCCACGGTCAGCGCACCAAGACCAATGCTCGTACCCGTAAGGGTCCGAAGAAGACCATCGCCGGGAAGAAGAAGTAATGCCCCCCAAGTCACGTAGTGCTGGCCCGAAGAAGGGCACTCGTCGTCGCGACAAGAAGAACGTCCCGCACGGCCAGGCGCACATCAAGTCGACGTTCAACAACACGATCGTGTCGATCACCGATCCCGAGGGCAACGTGCTGAGCTGGGCTTCGTCCGGCCACGTCGGCTTCAAGGGTTCGCGTAAGAGCACCCCGTTCGCCGCGCAGCTCGCTGCCGAGAACGCTGCCCGCAAGGCCATGGAGAACGGCGTCAAGAAGGTCGACGTCTTCGTCAAGGGACCGGGTTCGGGTCGCGAGACCGCCATTCGTTCGCTGCAGGCAGCCGGCCTCGAGGTCGGCACCATCTCCGACGTGACCCCGCAGCCGCACAACGGCTGCCGCCCGCCCAAGCGGCGCCGGGTCTAGCGGAGAGGGAGGAAAAGGAAAATGGCTCGTTATACCGGCCCCGCAACCAAGAAGTCCCGTCGTCTTCGCGTCGACCTGATCGGTGGAGACCAGGCGTACGAACGTCGTCCGTACCCGCCCGGCCAGCACGGCCGCGCGCGGATCAAGGAGACCGAGTACCTGCTGCAGCTGCAGGAGAAGCAGAAGGCTCGCTTCACCTACGGCGTCATGGAGAAGCAGTTCCGTCGCTACTACGAGGAAGCCAACCGTCGCGCCGGCAAGACCGGTGACGAGTTGCTGAAGATCCTCGAGACCCGTCTGGACAACGTCGTCTACCGTGCCGGCCTGGCCCGCACGCGTCGTCAGGCTCGTCAGCTGGTCAGCCACGGTCACTTCACCGTGAACGGCCACTCGGTGGACGTCCCCAGCTACCGCGTCAGCCAGTACGACATCATCGACGTCAAGCCGAAGTCGCTGGCGACCCCGCCGTTCCAGATCGCCAAGGAGACCCTCGGCGAGCGTCCGGTTCCGGCGTGGATCCAGGTTGTCCCCTCGACGCTGCGTCTCCTCGTGCACAACGTGCCCGAGCGCGCGCAGATCGATGTGCCGCTCACCGAGCAGCTCATCGTCGAGTACTACAGCAAGTAATCGCCGCGGCAGCAGAGGCTGTCCCGGTTCACCCTCGAGGCCGTCATATAGCGGGCGGCCAAAGGAGAATCACTCACCATGCTGATTTCCCAGCGACCCACTCTGTCTGAAGAGGTCATCGCCGAGAACCGCTCGAAGTTCGTCATCGAACCCCTCGAGCCGGGCTTCGGCTACACCTTGGGTAACTCGCTGCGGCGCACCCTGCTGTCGTCCATCCCGGGCGCAGCAGTGACCAGCATCCGCATCGACGGCGTCCTGCACGAGTTCACCACCGTTCCGGGTGTGAAGGAAGATGTCACCGGCATCATCCTGAACCTCAAGGGTCTCGTGGTCAGCTCGGAAGAAGACGAGCCGGTCACCATGTACGTCCGTAAGCAGGGTCCGGGAGCCGTCACCGGCGCCGACATCGTGCCGCCCGCCGGCGTCACCGTGCACAACCCGGATCTGCACATCGCCACCCTGAACGACAAGGGCAAGCTCGAGATCGAGCTCGTCGTCGAGCGGGGCCGCGGCTATGTGCCGGCCGTGCAGAACAAGGCCACCGGCGCCGAGATCGGCCGTATCCCGGTCGACTCGATCTACTCGCCGGTCCTGAAGGTGACCTACAAGGTCGAGGCCACCCGCGTCGAGCAGCGCACCGACTTCGATCGTCTGGTGCTCGACGTGGAGACCAAGAACTCCATCACCGCGCGCGACGCCCTGGCGTCGGCCGGTAAGACCCTGGTCGAGCTCTTCGGCCTGGCTCGGGAGCTCAACGTCGAAGCCGAGGGCATCGAGATCGGACCGTCGCCTGCCGAGGCCGATCACATCGCCGCCTTCAGCCTGCCGATCGAGGATCTGGAGCTGACCGTTCGTTCGTACAACTGCCTCAAGCGCGAGGGTGTTCACACCGTCGGCGAGCTGGTGGCGCGTACCGAGTCGGATCTGCTCGACATCCGGAACTTCGGTCAGAAGTCGATCGACGAGGTCAAGGTCAAGCTGCACGGCCTGCAGCTGTCCCTCAAGGACAGCCCGGCCAGCTTCGACCCCTCGCAGGTCGCTGGGTACGATCCGGCCACCGGGATGTGGAGTGATGAGTCGTCGTACGGTGACGACGCTGGTGAGGACTTCGCCGAGACCGAGCAGCTGTAGCTGTCGAAGACCATTTGAGACTGCCGGTCTGCGATCGGCGCCCCTCCTAGGAGAAACCAATGCCCAAGCCCACTAAGGGTACCCGCCTCGGCGGGTCGGCCAGCCACCAGAAGGCGATGCTCGCCAATCTGGCTACGGCGCTCTTCGAGCACGGCCGCATCACCACCACCGAAGCCAAAGCCAAGCGGCTGCGTCCGTACGCGGAGAAGCTCATCACCCACGCGAAGGCCGGCGAACTCGCCAACCGTCGCCAGGTGATGAAGGACATCCGCAACAAGGACATCGTGCACAAGCTGTTCGAGGACATCGCTCCGCTGTACTCGAGCCGTGACGGTGGCTACACCCGCATCATCAAGACCCTGCCCCGTAAGGGTGACAACGCGCCGATGGCCGTGATCGCCCTGGTGACCGAGCAGACTGCCTCCTCCGAGGCCAGCCGCTCGACTCGCGCCGCCGCCTCCAAGGCTGCTGCCGAGAAGGCCGCCAACCCGGTCGCAGAGGTCATCGACGAGGCCACCGAGGCCGAGGTCGAGAACGCCGAAGCCGTGTCTGAGGCCGCCGACGAGAACCAGGCTGCGGCGACCGCAGACGAGGCTCTCGCCGAGGGTGCCGACGTCGACGGCTCCGACGACGCGAAGTAGTCGGGCGCTCTGATCCAGACGCCCATGACGCAACCCGTCGATCCCCGCGAGGGGGTCGACGGGTTCGTCGTTTCTTCCACGGTGCGCCTGCGTCTGCTCATCGGCTACGACGGCACCGACTTCTCCGGGTGGGCCACCCAGCCGGGGCGCCGGACCGTGTGCGAGACCCTGGAGACGGCGCTGGCCACCGTGTTGCGCGAACCGGTGCGGCTCACCGTGGCCGGTCGCACCGACGCCGGGGTGCACGCGACCGGGCAGGTGGCGCACTTCGACGTGCCGGCCGCGGCCCTGGACACCCGCTCGATCGGCGGCGATCCGTCCCGTCTGGTGCGGCGGCTGGCCAAGCTGCTGCCCGACGACGTTCGGATCAAGGCCGTGGACGCGGTCTCCGGCGACTTCGACGCCCGCTTCTCCGCCTTGGCCCGACGCTACGAGTACCGGCTCACCGACGCGGCCTGGGGCCCCGAACCGCTGTCGGCGCGGCGTACCGCCGACTGGCCTCGGCCCCTGGACCTGACGGCCCTCAACGCGGCATCGGCGTCGCTGCTGGGTCTGAACGACTTCGCCGCCTTCTGTCGTTTCCGGGAGGGATCGACGACGATCCGCGAACTGCAGGAGTTCAGCTGGCGTCGCGACGACGAGGGCGTCCTGGTCGGTCGGGTGGTGGCCGACGCCTTCTGTTGGTCCATGGTGCGCTCCCTGGTCGGCGCGGTGGCCGCCGTCGCCGAGGGGCGGCGGGACCTGGACTGGTGCGTCGGCCTGCTCGCCGAACGCACCCGCAGCGCGGAGGTGCCGGTGGCGCAGGCGCGCGGCCTCGCCCTGGCGGAGGTGTACTACCCGCCGCCGGCCGAATGGGCCGCCCGCAACGAACGCACCCGCGACGTCCGGTCCGCGACGGACCTCGGCGGCGGCTGCTGCGGCGGCTGACGATCCGTTCTGCGACCGTCCGGCCCTCTCGAACCAGAGCTGTCAGAGGCCATCGCGTCGATAGGCGGACAATTCGGCGAGCAGCTCGGCCACCAGCGGGTTGGGTGCGGCGTCGGTGCGCAGCACGGCCGATACCGACAGGGTGAAGTCCAGACTGCGGCGGCACGCCAGCCCCGGCACCAGCGGATCCTCGTAGAGGATGGTCCAGCTGTCGGGCTGATTGATCAGCTCGAAGGCCACCGGATGTCGGGGGCGCAACTGGGGGCCGTAGCGCGGTGTCACCCCCGCGCGCGTGAAGACCTTCTCGACCAGCCGGTGCAGCAGCACCTGGTCTTCGGCGGACGGGAGAATCAGCGGATACTCCGCCAGCTCCGCGGGGCTGGGGCTGCGCGCGCTTGCGGCCATCGGGTGCCGCGCGGAGAAGGCGATCACGGGCTGATCCACCCACAGCGGATCCCGATACAGCCCCGGACGATCGACGGACCCCCGCACCAACGCCAGGTCTGCCTCGCCGCCCGCGACGGCGTCGATGCGCTGCCCGAACGGTTTGAGGAGGAAGTCGATCTCGGCTTCCGGATGTCGCTCGCGGACGGCGGCCACTGCGCTCAGTGCGGCGCGGGCGAAGGACATGTTGGCGGCGATGGCCACCCGGTCGGGTCGGGGAGCGACCGCGGCGATGGCGTCGTCGCGGAGCGCGAGCATCTGTTCGGCGCGGGGGAGGAGCAGTTCGCCGGCCTCGGTCAGCCGCACCGTGCGCGTACTGCGGTCGAAGAGTTCCACGCCCAGCTCGCGTTCCAGCGCGGCGATCTGGTGGCTCACCGCCGACTGCGAGACGAAACACGCGCGTGCGGCCTTGGCGAAGCCGCCGTGTGCGGCCACCGCCGCCAGGTACTCCAACTGCCGAAACTCCATGACCTCATTGTATGAGCAAAACAGATAGGTGCAATACGATTTATCGTGGTCTTCGGCCTTGTGAACCCGAGGTTGTATTCGCCAGAGTGGTGTCATTCGATTTTTCTCAAGCGTGAGGAGTTGGCCGTGCGGAGCACCGACGTCGTCGTCATCGGTTCGGGTTTCGGTGGTTTGTCCGCCGCCAAGCAGTTGGCCAAGTCCAAGGTGCCGACGACGCTGATCTCGGCCACCCCCGAGCACCTGTTTCAGCCGCTGCTGTACCAGGTGGCCACCGGTGTGCTCGACGCCGAGGAGATCGCTCCGCCGATCGCCGAGGTGCTCTCCGGCTACGACACCGTCGACGTCGTGGAGGGCTATGTGAGCGCACTGGACGCGCAGGCCCAGGTGGTGACGTACGAGACCGCAGCGGGCACCGAGCAGATCGGCTACAAGAAGCTGATCGTCGCAGCCGGTGCCGCACAGGGCTACTTCGGGCATGACGACTGGGCCGATCGCACGTTCTCACTCAAGTCGCTCGACGATGCGGTCACGCTGCGCGCGCACCTGTACGACTGCGTGCAGGCGCCGCTGAACGACGAGGCCGCACACACCTTCGTCGTGGTGGGCGGCGGCGCGACCGGGGTGGAGATCGCCGGTCAGATCCGCGAACTGCACGACCGCTTCTTCACCGACGTGCCTGCCACGGTGTACCTGGTGGAGGGCGCCGGCGACCTGCTGCCGGTGTACGGCGGACGGCTGTCGGCGTTCGCGCGGGAGAAGCTGGAGGCCTCCGGCATCGAGGTGCTGACCAATGCCTTCGTGACCGAGATCGGCGGCGACGTGGTGACCGTGTCCGGCGCCGACGGCGAGCGGCAGATCCGTTCGCGCACCGTCGTCTGGTCGGCCGGCGTGCAGGCCACTCCGCTGGCCGGAGTGATCGCGGAGGCCACCGGCTGCGAGACCGATCGTGCCGGTCGGCTCCTGATCAACCCCGACCTCACCGTGGGCGGTCGCGCCGACGTCTTCGCCATCGGCGACATGACCAGCCTGCGGGGATATCCCGGACAGAGCCCCGTCGCCATGCAGCAGGGTCGCCACGCGGCCGACATGATCCGCGGCAAGACCGTCACCGGGACCGCCTTCCACTACCTCGACAAGGGCTCGATGGCCGTGGTGAACCGGCACAACGCCGTGGTCGACGCCCCGCTGGGCATCAAGCTGACCGGCTTCCTCGGCTGGCTCACCTGGCTCGGGGTGCACCTGTTCTACCTGGTGGGCTTCCGGAATCGGGTCGCGGCCGTGGTGTCCTGGTTCCGCTCGTTCGCCGGCAGCAAGCGCCCGGGCTTCGACGAGGTGGGTGCGGCCCGCACCGGCGCCGAGACCGAAGCCGTCGAGGTCCGCGACACCATCGCAGACCAAGCGCCGGGCCGGGCCGCCGCCGCGACCCGGGAGCAGGAACAATCGGTCAGCTGACGCTGCGTTCGTCCTCCATGGCCTCGAAGATCTCGCCCAGCAGGTCGTCGTCGCCGACCATCTCGTCGAGGCGCTGACCGGCCGACATCAGAGCGTGCCAATTGGCCGGATCGAATTCGATCGGCTCGGTGGTGGCGATGAAGTCCAGCACCAGGTCGACGAAGCGGCGCGGATCGTCCCGGAAGGGGAAGTGCCCGGCGCCGGCGAAGATCTCCACGTCGGCGTGCGGGATCGCGGCGCCGATCAGGGCCGCGTGATGGACCGGGATCACCGTGTCGTTGTCGCCCCACACCACCAGCATCGGCAGGCGCTCGGTGAGATAGGCGCGGTCGAGCATGGTCACCGTCTGCCCGCGCCAATCGACGACGGCGCGCAGGGTGCGGGTGAAGGCGGCGTGCGCGTGCGGGTCGGTCAGATCGTCGAGGATCCGGAACAGATCCTGATGGTCGGTGATCACCGCGCGCGGGGCGAGGCTTTCGGGCAGGCCGGGCAGCGCGTCCGCGCGCGCCAGGGTGCGCGCGGTGCCGCGGACCAGCGGGGACACCCCGGTCAGGCGCAGACCGCGCAGCAGTACCGGGACCCCGGGCACCGAGGCCAGGCGCAGCACCGGATTGACGTCGGTGGTGACGCCGCCGGCGGCCACCAGCACCAGGCGCTGGACGAAGCGCGGGAACTGGTAACAGAACTGCATGGCCACGCCGCCGCCGAGCGAGTGGCCCACCACCGTCACGCGGGTGATGCCCAGGACCACCAGCAGGTCGCGCATGCCGTTGGCGAAGGCGGCCACCGAGTAGTCGGCGCGCGGCTTCTCCGAGAGGCCGTGGCCGAGCAGGTCCGGGGCGATGACCGTGTGGTCGCGAGCGAGCTCGTCGATGATCTCGTCGAAGGTCGACGAGTTGTCGCCGATGCCGTGAATCAGCAGGATGGCCGGGCCTTCGCCGGCGATGCGGAAGGCTCGGCGGTAGCCGTGGATCATCCGGTACTCGATGCGCGCAGTCATGCGGACCTCCAACAGGGGGTAGCGGTCCGGCGTGAACGCCGGACGTTCACCCCCTATTCAACCCCCGTTCCGGGTCGCATGCCCACTCGAGGGGCCCTCAGTCCGGCAGGAACGGCGGGTGTCGCCGCAGTGTGGTGCCCCCGAAATCGTCGGCGATGGTGGCCGCGAGCTCCACGAAGCCGCGCCGGGTCCGTCGGCTCAGCAGGTCCAGGTCGATCGCCGAGCCCTCCGCGAGGTGATCGTCGAAGGCGATGGTCTGTACGGCGCGGCAGCGCGTGAGGAAGTGCTGGCTCAGCTGGTCCAGGTCGATCGACGACGAGCCCGGGCGCGCGGAACTGAGCACCACCACCGACCGGGCGATCAGGTGTCCGAAACCGTGGCCGGCCAGCCAGTCCAGCGTGGCACCGGCGCTGCGGGCACCGTCGAGTGCGGGGGAACTGACCAGGATCAGCGCATCGGCCAGATCGAGCACGCCGCGCATCGCCGAGTGTGCGACAGTCCGGTCCCGCAGTCGGTGAGCACGATGTTGTAGTACCGCTGCAGCACCGACATCACGCCCCGGTACTCCTCCTCGCTGAAGGCTTCGGCGGCGGCCGGGTCGCGTTCGGAGGCCAGCACCTCCAGGCGGCTCGGAGCCTGCGAGGTGTGGGCGCGCACATCCGAGTACCGGTGGATCGCCGGATCGGCCAGCAGATCGCGCACCGTGGAGTCGGTCTGCAGCGGAATCCGTTGGGCCAGGGTGCCCAGGTCCGGGTTGGCGTCGACGGCGATCACGCGATCCCCGCGCAGCGAGGCGAAGGTGGAGCCGAGACCGATGGCGGTGGTCGTCTTGCCGACGCCGCCCTTGAGGGACAGCACCGCGATCCGGTAGTCCCCGCGCACCGGGCGTCGCACGCGTTCGAGAAGCTCCTGGTACTCCAACTCCGCGGCGGACTGACCGGGGTTGATGGTGCCCGCCGACAGGCTGTGCACCGCACGCCGCCAGCCGCCGGCCGGGGGCCGTCGTGCCGGGCGTAACAGCGCGACCTGATCGAGTGCGGGGCCGGTCGCATACGCCGCGGTCGGCGGCTGTATCGGTGCCGGAACAGGCGGCGGGGGCGGCATCGGCGACGGGCTCGGCGGAGTCGGTGGAAGCGGCGGGGCGGGCGCCTGGGCACCGCTGAGCCACGGCGGCAGGATCGCAGGTGTGTCGGTCATGATCTCCCCCTTCGGAATCCGGGTGTTGCTCCGGCGGTGGGGAACGCTACGCCGGTCACGGGCCCGCCACGCCCGAGAATTCGGCGATGGAACCGCACTGCTGCGCCCAGCGTCCAAGTAAGAAGGCGTGCGATGCGAGGACTCGGCGGCGCGCCGCGCCGAGCCGGTCGTCGAGGGAACCGAACCCGCCTCGGGAGCGTCTAAAGACCATGAATCGACTCCATCGGGCGGCATCCTTCGGCGGCGCACTGGCCGTCACCACCACGGCCGAGGGCTTGCCGGTGCAGGTGCACATCGCACCCGCGCAGCTGGCCGCCGACCTCGACGTCGTCGCGGCTCGGGTGGTGGCCTTGTGTGCACTGGCCCGCGGCTCGGGCGCGTATCGACGCCGGCTGGAGTTGGCGGAGTCGGGCACGCCGCCGGAGGTGCTCGACGCCCTCGGTCTGCCCGACCGGGCGGGGTTGCTGGCCTTGGAGAACGCGGCCGACCGCTGGTGCGAGGACGAGGGTGTGCGATGAGCGACGCGATGGATGCAATCACGGCCCGGGCGGCCGCGCAGCTGGCCGTGCTGGAACAGGTGCGCGGCGATTTGGAGGCGTTGTCGGCGACCGCATCGGTCGATGACGGTCGCGTCACGGTCCGGCTGGATTACACCGGGGCCCTGGCCGAGCTGCGGTTGGCGCCGGGTGCGGGGCGAGGTGACGCCGCGCGTCTGGGCGAGCTGATCACCACGGCCGCGGCCGACGCAGACCGCGCGTTGTGCGCGGCGCGCGACGACCTCGTCCGCGAATTCACCGAGCAGTTCGACGACACACCGGACCACGAGGGAACCGACGACCGGTCGGCAGCGTCCAACCTCTGACCGCGTTGAGCGCGGATCCACCGACGATCAGGAGCAACGATGAGTGACATGACCGTCACGGCCGGGGCCGTGGAGTCCTTCGCCGCCACGCACGCGGCGTTGAGTGCGGCGACCGCAGCGGCCGGTGCCGTTCAGGCGGGCGGCTCGGCGGCGATGGCCGGTGCGTTCGGCGTGATCGGCCAGGAGTTCCTGGCGGCCTTCGCCGTCGCCGAAGCCAACCATCTCGCCGCGGTCGGGGCGCTCACCGCCGTGCAGTCGGCGACGGCGGCGGCCGCCACCGCCGGTGCGGCAGCCGTGGCGGCGGCCGATGCCGCGGGCGGCGCCGGAATCGGGGCGGTATGAGTCCGGACGGGCCGGGTGCCCCGACCTTCGGTGACCTGCTCGAACCCACCGGGCTGCTGGAGGTGCTGGACATGACGCCCGCGCAGCTGCTCGATCCGTTGGCCTTGCTGACGCCGATGCACGATCTGCTCCGGTCCTTCGGCAGCGGTGTGCTGCCCGGCGGAACCGGTGACCCGACGGTGCTCCTCGGCGGTCTGGCCCAGGCACTGCAGACCGGGGCCGGGGCGGCGAGCAGTGCGATCGAGGCCCTCAGCGGGCTGTGGGCGGGGTCGGGCGCGGCGGGTGCGGCCGGAAAGTCGGCGCTGGCCGCCGGGAACGCCGGCGCCTTGGCGGCGCAGGCGGCGGCCATGTCCACCGACATTCAGGCGGGTCTGGCCGTGGTGGGTACCGGACTGGCGGCACTGCAAGGCGTCATCGGCAAGACCGCCGGCCTGATCGCGGCCACCCTGCCGGCGATCATGACCCCGCCCGGCCAAGCGGCCGCGCTCGGCTTCGCCGCCGAGGGACTCGCCGAAGGTCTGGCGGTGGTGGCGGCGACGCGCGCCCAGCTGGCCGCGCCGACCGCGAAGATGGCCGCCGACGGCGCGCCCGTCCCGGTGACGGCGCCGCCGATCACCGTCGAGTCGGTCACCGGCCTGGTGCAGGCGGCGCTTCCGCTGGTCTCGTCCGCGCTGCACATGGTCGGGGGCCTGGCGGCCCCGGCGCCGGCGCTCGGGTCCGCACCGGTCACCTCCGCCGCGCCGCGGCCGCCGGCCACGGTCATTCCCGCGGCCCCCGTCACGGCCCACCCTCCGGCCGGACCGGTCGTTGCCGCCGGGGCGCCGTCGGGGGCCGCCCCGTCGGCCGCGACGGTTCGACCGGTGGGGCTGGTCGACGCGGCCGGGCCGCCGGAACCCGCGCTGGGCGAGCGACCGGTGACCGGAGAGCCGTCGGCCGGTGCCGCGGCGGAGACACCTTCGGCACCCGGCTGGGACTGCCCGGTCTCCGCCGACGTCGACTTCGACCGGATCCCGAGGTGATTCGGCGGGCAGGAGAGGAGAAGGAATGTACGGAAACGGATTGAATCTGGATGTGGTCGCCGGTCAGGCCGCCACCGCCACGATCAAGGGGATCGTGGGGGACATGCGCGGGGTGATCGGCCGGATCAAAGCCTCCGCGGCGGGCGGGTTGAGCGACTGGAACGGGGTGGCCGCGAAGTCCTTCGACACCACGCACACCGACTGGCACACCACCGCGGTGCGACTGGAACAGGCGCTCAACGTGATCGAGAGCAAGCTGACCACGAGTTTCGCCGGATACGACGACTCCGACGCGGCGGCCGGCAAGCAGATCGTCAGTTCGGCCGGTGGCGGTCTGAACCTCTAAGCAGCACACCGTATTTCACAACGACAGGGGGAGATCATGGGAGCGACGATTCGCTACAACTTCGAGGGCCTGGGCGCCCTCGCCGGGGACCTGAAGGCGCAGTTCGGACGACTGGAAGAACTGTCCGGGCAACTCAAGCGGCAGGTGCACGCGCTCGAGGCCAATTGGGACTCCGGCGGCGCGGCGTCGTACCGGGTTGCGCAGAACGACTGGGACCGGTTGTTCGCCGACGCGCGGCTGCGCCTGGACGGTCTCGGCACGGGGGTGAACAAGGCGAGCACGCGGATGCACGAGACCGATCAGCGCGTCGGCAAGTCCTTCGCCACCTGACCGGTCCACCGGACACGAGAAAGCGGTGATATCCGGCGGATCGGGCAGGACGGCCGGATCCGCCGGATGTCGCTGCGCGCCGACGATTACGCTGACACTTCCCGGGCGCCTGACACTCTCGGGACAACTGTTGTCGTCCGTTCCGGCGCGAGCGGAGAAGTGGAGAGCATCGTGTCGGCAGAGGGCTCCAAGAAAGCGATCGTGGCGGCACTGTTCGCCAACGGCGGTATCGCCGTCGCCAAGTTCACCGGCTTCGCGATCACCGGATCGTCGTCGATGTTGGCCGAAGGCGTGCACTCGGTGGCCGACACGTCCAACCAGGGCCTGTTGCTCTTCGGGCAGAACCGGGCCAAGAAGGACGCCGACCAGCTGCACCCGTTCGGTTACGGCCGGGCCCGGTACTTCTACTCGTTCGTCGTCGCGCTGGTCCTGTTCTCGCTCGGCTCGATGTTCGCGCTGTACGAGGGCTACCAGAAGATCAAGCACGCCGGCGACCACGGCCTGGACTCGCCGCTCGTCGCCGTCGTGATCCTGCTGGTGGCGATCGCGCTGGAGTGCTACAGCTTCTTCACCGCCTACCGGGAGTCCAAGCCGCTCAAGGGCGACGCCTCCTGGTGGAGCTTCATCCGCAATTCGCGCAGCCCGGAGCTGCCGGTGGTGCTGCTGGAGGACACCGGGGCGCTCATCGGTCTGGTTCTGGCCCTCGGCGGCGTCGGCTTGACCATGGCCACCGGCAACGCGGTCTGGGACGGCATCGGCACCGTCTGTATCGGCGTGTTGCTCGGCATGATCGCCGTGGTCCTGATGATCGAGATGAAGAGCCTGCTGATCGGCGAGGGCGCCACCGAGGCCGAGGAGGCGGCACTGGCGCGGGCACTGCCGGGCGAGGGCGTGGATCGGGTGATCCACATGAAGACCCAGTACCTCGGCCCCGAAGAACTGCTGCTGGCGGCCAAGATCGCGATCACGCCGGGCGCCGACGCCACGCAGGTCGCCGCGGCGATCGACGGCGCCGAAGCCCGGGCGCGGGCGGCGGTCCCGCACGCCCGGCTGATCTACCTGGAGCCGGACATCGATCGCGCATCCGTTTGACGGCGGCCCGCGCCGACCTGCGTCCGGAGAGGGCGGCCGTGCGCTAACGTCAGGAAACTCGCGAACGAGAGAGGTGTCCGATGACGGAAACCGCGAACAGCGGCGCGCAGCGGCAGACGTGGACCTCCAACCGGGGCTTCATCCTGGCGGCCATCGGCTCGGCGGTGGGACTGGGCAATATCTGGCGCTTTCCCGGAGTCGCCTACGACAGCGGTGGCGGCGCCTTCCTGATCCCGTATCTGATCGCGCTGGTCACCGCCGGTCTGCCGATCCTGTTCCTGGACTACGCCATCGGTCAGCGGTTCCGCGGCGCCGCGCCCCTCGCCCTGCGTCGCCTGGCCAAGCGGGCCGAGGTGATCGGCTGGTTCCAGACCATGCTGCTGTTCATCATCTCGGTGTACTACGCCGCGGTGATCGCCTGGGCGCTGAGCTACTTCTACTTCTCGTTCGGCAACAAGTGGGGCGAGGACACCGCCACCTTCTTCGTCTCCGACTACCTGAAGGCCTCCGAACCGGGCGTCTCCACCGAGCTCGTCGCCGGTGTCGCCTGGCCGTTGGCCCTGGTGTGGGTGGTGATCATCGTGATCTTGGCGCTCGGCATCGCCAACGGTGTGGAGAAGGTCAACGTCATCGGCATTCCGCTGCTGATCCTCGGCTTCGGTGCGCTGGTGATCCGTGCGGTGACCCTGCCCGGCGCCTCGGACGGACTGAACGCGCTGTTCACGCCGGACTGGGGTGCGCTCACCGACCTCAACGTGTGGATCGCGGCGTACAGCCAGATCTTCTTCTCCATGTCGATCGCATTCGGCATCATGATCGCGTACTCGTCCTTCCAGCGTCGCCGCGCCAACATGACCAGCTCCGGCCTGGTGGTGGGCTTCGCGAACTCGTCCTTCGAGATCCTGGCCGGAATCGGCGTCTTCTCCGCGCTCGGCTTCCTCGCGCACCAGGAGGGCGTGCGGTTCGACCAACTCGAGGGGTTGACCGGTCCCATCCTGTCGTTCGTGACCTTCCCGGCGGTGATCTCCGAGATGCCCGGCAGCACCGTGTTCGGTGTGCTGTTCTTCGGGTCGCTGGTGATCGCCGGCTTCACCTCGCTGGTCTCCCTGGTGGTGGGCGTCTCGATCGCGGTGCAGGAGAAGTTCGGACTGTCCCAGCGCACCGCGGCCGTGGTCGTCGGCGTGGTCAGCGCCGTGGTCTCGTTCTCGCTGTTCGCCACCACCACCGGCCTGTTCACCCTGGACACCGTCGACCAGTACGCCAACAACATCGGCGTGGTCCTGTCGGCGATCGTCATGACGGTGACCGTGGTCTGGATCGCGCGTGAGGGCGACCTGCTGCGGCGCCACCTGAACGCCATCTCCACCTTCAAGCTCGGCCGCTGGTGGCTGCTGCTCATCGGTGTGGTGGGACCGATCTTCCTCACCGTGATGCTCGTGCAGAAGGTGATCTCCCTGATCAACGACGGCTACGAAGGGTACCCGGAGTGGTACCTCAACACGATGGGCTGGGGAACGGTCGGCCTGGCCGTGGTCGGCGCGATCGTCTTCACGGTGACCAGTTGGCGCGGGCGCGATGATCCCGACTTCGTGGCGTGGCCCGACGAGAAGTTCCTGGAAGGACAGAAACGATGACCGGACCCGCCATCGCCCTGCTCGTCGTCGCGATTCTGCTCGTGTGGGGCGGCCTCGTGGGCAGCATCAGCTTCCTGCGGGCGCGCGCCGAAGTGGATCCGACGTCGTTGCCACCCCTGCCCGACGACCTCGAGGATGCGGTGCGGCAAGATCAGCCGCATCCGATGCGCGACACCTGAGCGCGCCGAGAGGGGTAGGTCGTGGACAACCCGTTCAAGCGGATCAAGTCCGTCGAACAGTCGATCGCCGATACCGACGAACCGGATACCAAGCTTCGACGGGAGCTGACCGCCTGGGACCTCACGGTCTTCGGTGTGGCCGTGGTGGTCGGTGCCGGCATCTTCACGCTGACCGCGCGGACCGCGGGCAACGTCGCCGGACCGTCGGTGTCGCTGGCCTTCCTGATCGCCGCGGTCGCCTGCGGCCTGGCCGCGCTCTGCTACGCCGAGTTCGCCTCCACCGTGCCGGTGGCCGGTAGCGCGTACACTTTCTCGTTCGCGGCCTTCGGCGAGTTCGCGGCCTGGATCATCGGGTGGGACCTGTTCCTGGAACTGGCGTTGGCCGCCTCGGTGGTCTCTCTCGGCTGGTCGGCCTACCTCGGCAACATCCTGGGGACACCGGCCACGGTGCACCTGTTCGGTCCGGTCGATTTCAACTGGGGTGCGGCCCTGCTGATCGCGGTGCTCACCACGCTGCTGGCGTTGGGCACCAAACTGTCCTCCCGCGTGTCGGTGGTCATCACCGCGCTCAAGGTGGCGGTGGTGCTGCTGGTGATCATCGCCGGCGCCTTCTACATCGACACCGACAACTACACCCCGTACGTCCCCGAGGCCGTCCCGCCCGCCGACTCCGACTCGAGCGTGTGGACGCAGAGTCTGCTGTCGGCCGCGACCGGCGCCGAGGGCAGCAACTTCGGGTGGTACGGCCTGCTGGCCGCCGCTTCGCTGGTGTTCTTCGCCTTCCTCGGTTTCGACATCGTCGCCACCACCGCCGAGGAGACCAAGAACCCGCAGAAGGCACTGCCGCGCGGCATCCTCGGCTCGCTCGCCATCGTGACCGTCCTGTACGTGGCGGTGACCCTGGTGGTGACCGGCATGGTGCCCTACACCGACCTGGCCGACAAGACCGACCCGAACACCGGGGAAGTGATCGGCTCGACGCTGACCACGGCGTTCAACGCCCACCACGTCACCTGGGTGGAATGGATCATCAACCTGGGCGCGCTCGCCGGTCTGACCACCGTGGTGATGGTGATGCTGCTGGGCCAGTCCCGCGTCGGATTCGCGATGGCGCGCGACGGCCTGCTGCCGCGCGGCCTGGCCAAGACCAGCCGGCGCGGCACCCCCGCCCGGTTCACCGTCCTGGTGGGCGTCTCGGCGGGCATCCTCGCGGCCTTCTTCCCGATGGGCACGCTCGAAGAGATGGTCAACATCGGCACGTTGTTCGCGTTCATCCTGGTCAGCATCGGCGTGCTGGTGCTGCGGCGCACGCGCCCGGATCTGCCGCGCGGCTTCCGCGTGCCGCTGATGCCGCTGATCCCGATCCTGTCGGTGCTCGCCTGCCTGTGGCTAATGATCAACCTCTCGGTGGAGACATGGCTGCGTTTCCTGGTCTGGATGCTGCTGGGTCTGATCATCTACTTCGGCTACGGATACCACCGTTCGGTGTACGCCGAACGCGCGCGCGCCGAGCAGCGTGCGGCTGCGCAGCGGGTCACCGGCTAACGTGGTAGGTCGCAGACCAGTACGCGCTCGACCGAGAGGGAACTTATGAGCACCGCGCCCGCCAGCGCACTGACGGCCGACGTCGTCAACGGAATCGATTTCAAGGTCGCCGACCTGACGCAGGCCGAGTACGGCCGCAAGGAGATCCGCCTCGCCGAGCACGAGATGCCGGGCCTGATGGAGCTGCGTCGCGAATACGCCGACGTCAAGCCGCTCGCCGGCGCTCGCATCTCCGGTTCGCTGCACATGACCGTGCAGACCGCCGTGCTCATCGAGACGCTCGTCGATCTCGGTGCGCAGGTGCGCTGGGCCTCGTGCAACATCTTCTCCACGCAGGACCACGCGGCCGCGGCCGTCGTCGTCGGCCCGTATGGCACCCCCGAGGAGCCGACCGGCGTTCCGGTCTTCGCGTGGAAGGGCGAGACCCTCGAGGAGTACTGGTGGGCCGCCGATCAGATGCTGACCTGGCCCGACGAGCCGGCCAACATGATCCTCGACGACGGCGGTGACGCCACCATGCTGGTGCTGCGCGGCGCCGAGTTCGAGAAGGCCGGCGTCGTGCCGCCGACCGACGACGACCACCCGGCCGAGTACAAGGTGTTCCTGGCGCTGCTGCGTCAGACCCTGGCCGCGGACCCGAAGAAGTGGACCACGATCGCCGAGTCGGTGCAGGGTGTCACCGAGGAGACCACCACCGGTGTGCTGCGCCTGTACCAGTTCGCCGCCGCCGGTGAGCTCGACTTCCCCGCGATCAACGTCAACGACTCGGTCACCAAGAGCAAGTTCGACAACAAGTACGGCACCCGCCACTCGCTGATCGACGGCATCAACCGCGGCACCGATGTTCTCATCGGCGGCAAGAAGGCACTGGTCTGCGGCTACGGCGACGTGGGCAAGGGCTGCGCGGAGAGCCTGGCCGGGCAGGGCGCCCGCGTGCAGGTGACCGAGATTGACCCGATCAACGCGCTGCAGGCGCTGATGGACGGCTTCGACGTGGTGACCGTGGAAGAGGCGATCGGCAACGCCGACATCGTCATCACCTCCACCGGGAACCTGGGCATCATCACCTTCGAACAGATGCAGCAGATGAAGAACCTGGCCGTGCTCGGCAACATCGGTCACTTCGACAACGAGATCGACATGGCCGGCCTGGAATCGGCCGAGGGCATGACCCGGATCAACATCAAGCCGCAGGTGGACCAGTGGGTCTTCCCCGACGGCAAGAGCATCATCGTGCTGTCGGAGGGCCGCCTGCTGAACCTGGGCAACGCCACTGGCCACCCCTCGTTCGTGATGAGCAACAGCTTCGCGAACCAGGTGATCGCGCAGATCGAGCTGTGGACCAAGAACGACGAGTACGACAACGAGGTCTACCGCCTGCCCAAGCACCTGGACGAGAAGGTCGCGCGCATCCACGTCGAGGCGCTGGGCGGGTCGCTGACCAAGCTCACCAAGGAGCAGGCCGAGTACATCGGCGTCGACGTCGACGGCCCGTACAAGCCGGAGCACTACCGGTACTGATCTCCGCGCCGACGATCCCCCGGGCTACGGGAGCACGATCTCGAAATCCGGGTTCGGGGGATCGACGACGGCGAGCAGACGCGGCAGTGCCGTGTCGTCGCCGTCGACGGTGAGTCCGGCGCCCCCGGCCGCCGCCACGTCCCCGGTCACCAGGGCGATCAACGCCGCCGCCGGGACCGTGATCGAGGCATCGACCTCGCCCGGCCGGTCCGGACCCCGCAGCAGCACGCCGTGGCGCAGCCGGGTCCACAGGCTGCGATCGTGGTCGGGGAAGTGCCAGCGCAGAGCGAGGTCGAGGTCCCAGGCACGCGGGCCGTCGATCGTGATGGCCAGCGCATCCAGGAACATCTCCGGCTCGAGATTGGCCGCCACATCCCCGGAGGCGACGGCGGTCGGTGTGCCGAAGTTCCCGTGCCGCAGTTCGTGCGCGCCCGACAGGTACGCGCTGCGCCACGTCCCGTTCTCGCTGCCGAAGCCCAACCCCTCCAGGGTGTCCGCCAGCAGTGCCCTGGCCTGCGCGTGCTCGGGTTCGGCGAAGACCACGTGGTCGAGCACTTCCGCCGCCCAGCGCAGATCCCCGGCCTCGACGCACGCGCGGGCCTTGGCCACCACGGCGTCGGCACCGCCCATGAACTCGACGTACCGCACGGCCGCCGCCTCGGGCGGGTGCCGCCACAGTCGGGCGGGATTGCCGTCGTACCAGCCCATGTAGCGCTGGTAGATCGCCTTCACGCTGTGGCTCACCGAGCCGTAGTAGCCGTGCGTGCTCCACACGCGGTCGAGGGCGGGTGGCATCTGGAGTCGCTCGGCGATCTCGGGCCCGGTGAACCCCTGATTCAGCAGGCGCAGAGTCTGATCGTGCAGGTAGGCGTAGAGCTCGCGCTGGATCTCCAGGAACCCGACGGCGCGCTCGTGACCCCAGGTGGGCCAGTGGTGGGAGGCGAACACCACGTCGGTCTGGGCGCCGAACATGTCCACGGCCTCCCCGAGGTAGTGCGCCCAGATGTTCGGATCACGCACCACCGCACCGCGCAGCGTCAGGATGTTGTGCAGGGTGTGCGTCGCGTTCTCGGCGATACAGAGCGCACGATGCTCGGGGAAATGAAAGTGCATCTCGGCGGGCGCCTCGGTGCCCGGCGCGAGTTGGAAGACGATCGGCACCCCGTCGACCGTGAGTCGCTGGCCGGTCTCGGTGATCGAGACGGTGGGTCGGATGAGGGTGACGGTGCCGGTGGAGGTGGTCGGCCCCAGTCCGGCGCCGACGCTGCCCACGGCGCTGCGCGGCAGGGCGGCCCCGTACATGTACCCGGCGCGCCGGGCCATGGCGGTGCCCGCGTACAGGTTCTCCTCGACGGCCGGCTCCAGGAAGCCGACCGGCGCGATGACCGCCACCTCGCCCGCATCGACCGCGGCCTGCGTCGTGACGCCCTTGACACCGCCGAAATGGTCCACGTGGCTGTGCGTGTAGATCACCGCCACCACCGGGCGATCACCGCGGTGGGTTCGATACAGCGCGAGCGCGGCGGCAGCGGTCTCGGTGGAGATCAGCGGATCGATGACGATCACCCCGCGCTCGCCCTCGACGAAGGTGACATTGGACAGGTCGAAGCCGCGGACCTGATAGATCCCGTCGGTCACCTCGAACAGTCCGTGCCGCGCCACCAGCTCGGACTGCCGCCACAGGCTGGGGTGCACGGTCGGCGGCGCCTCGCCGGTGACGAAGTCGTAGGAGTCGCAGTCCCAGACCACGCGGCCGTCCGCGGCGGTGATGGCGCCGGGGGAGATGGTCGCGATGAAGCCGCGCAGACTGTCGGCGAAATCCCGGGTGTCGTCGAACGGGTAGAGGGTCTCGGACATGGTGGCCTCCGGATCGGGCCACGACTTCGGCAACGCGCGGCCGACCCTGTCAGCCTAAACGCCCGGGGCGCGGGCGCACCGGCGTTTCGGTCAGGGCACCAGATCCAGGATGGCGTGCACGGCGGCGTCGTCGTCGGCGACCGTCCACGGCGAGACCCACTCGGTCTCGACCAGGTCCAGGTAGGACCGGTACACCCGGGCCTGCAGGTCGGCGTCGCGCTCGTAGGCGTCCCGGGCGCGGGCGGCGTCGACGGCGGCGCGGCCCTCGGCGCGTTCCATCGCGATCTCCGGCGGCACCCCGAGCAGCAGCTGGTGGTCGGGGACGGGCAGGCCGAAGCGCTCGAACTCCAGGTCCGCGACCCAGCTCACCACGGCGCCGTCGGGGCCCTGCCCGAGGCGCGCGGCGCTGTAGGCGGCGTTGGAGGCGACGTACCGATCGCACAGCACCAGGTCGTGGTCGCGGCGGGCCTCCCGCAGCCACTGCGCCCAGCGGCGACGGTCGAGCGCGAAGAGCATGGCCATCGCGTAGGCGCTCTCGCTCAGATCGCCGTGCTCGCCGTGCAGCGCCTCCGCGGCGATGTCGGCCTCCACCGAGGAGCCGTAGCTGGGGAATGCGGTGGAGGTGATCGTCATCGAACGCCCGGCGGCAGCGGTGTGGAACTTGCCGACGATGGTGTTCTTGCCGGCACCGTCCAGCCCTTCGATGGCCACGAGGATTCCCATGCCGGGAATCGTAGCCGTCGGCCGCACCGGCGCGCCGGTCCGCGACCTGGCGCGCGATACGTGCCACGATGGTCGGCATGAAGCCGCGGATCCTGGTAGTCGATGACGATGCCTCGCTGGCGGAGATGCTGACGATCGCTCTGCGTAACGAGGGCTTCGAGCCGTTCGTGGTGGGCGACGGCACGCAGGCCCTGCCGGCGGTGCGTGAGCTGCGTCCGGATCTGGTGCTGCTGGACCTGATGCTGCCCGGCATGAACGGCATCGACGTGTGCCGCGCGGTACGCAACGAGTCCGGTGTGCCGATCGTGATGCTGACGGCCAAGACCGACACCGTCGACGTGGTGCTCGGCCTCGAGTCCGGGGCCGACGACTACATGGTGAAGCCGTTCAAGCACAAGGAGCTGGTGGCGCGGATCCGGGCCCGTCTGCGGCGCACCGGCGAGGAGCCCGCCGAGGTGCTGTCGATCGGTCCGGTGGAGATCGATGTGCCCGCGCACAAGGTGACCCGCGACGGCGTGCCGATCTCCCTGACACCGCTGGAGTTCGATCTGCTGGTGGCGCTGGCACGCAAACCGCGCCAGGTGTTCACCCGTGACGTCCTGCTGGAGCAGGTCTGGGGTTACCGTCATCCGGCCGACACCCGCCTGGTCAACGTGCACGTGCAGCGGCTGCGCGCCAAGATCGAGACCGATCCGGAGAATCCCGAGATCGTGCTCACCGTGAGGGGG
Source organism: Gordonia phosphorivorans (assembly GCF_042432625.1). NCBI lineage: Bacteria > Bacillati > Actinomycetota > Actinomycetes > Mycobacteriales > Gordoniaceae > Gordonia > Gordonia phosphorivorans. The sequence goes on from NZ_JBHLWV010000012.1 coordinate 87,351, forward strand.
GTCGGCTACAAGGCCGGTCCGCCGTGATCAATCGGCGGCGATTGGATCGCACCCTGCACTCCATCCAGCGCGCGGCCGCTCGTATCGGCCGCGCGTTCGGTTCGCTGTGGCGGCGTTCGCTGCAGTTGCGCGTGGTGGTCTCGACGCTGGCGCTGTCGTTCGTGGTGCTGTTGATCGTGGGTTTCCTGCTGATCAGCCAGATCACCGGCCGGCTGCTCGACGACAAGCAGAACATGGCGCTGAGCCAGTTGGAGCGCTCCCGCATGCTGGTGGAGCGGGTGCTGACCTCCAGCGACGCCAGTGCCTCGACGCAGACTCGACTGGCTCGCGCCCGGGCCCTGCTCACCGATGCCGACGCAGACGCCGCGCAGGCGCCGTCGACCGGCGGCGTGTACGACACCGTGCTGTTGGTGGCCGGGCAACCGGGCCAGGGACCGGTGGCCGGGGTGGGACCGGTCACCGACATCTCCCTGCAACTGCAGGAGATGGTCTCGCGCGGCCAGGTGGCCTACCAGTTCACCACCGTGCAGAGCGGTGACGCCCGGGTACCGGCGCTGGTGGTCGGCACCCCGGCCGAGACGGCGATCCCCGACCTCGAGCTGTACATGGTCTTCCCGATGGGCGGGGAGGAGAAGACGGTCTCGCTGGTGCGCAACACGCTGCTCGTAGGTGGTGTGGTGCTGCTGGGGCTGCTCGCGGCGATCGCGTGGTTGATCGCACGGCAGGTGGTGGGGCCGCTGCGCTCGGCCTCGCGGATCGCGGTGCGCTTCGCCGACGGGCGCCTGACCGAACGCATGCCAGTCAAGGGCGAGGACGAGTTCGCGCGTTTGGCGGTCTCCTTCAACGACATGGCCGAGAGCCTGTCCAAGCAGATCACCCACCTCGAGGAGTTCGGCGGGTTGCAGCGGCAGTTCACCTCCGACGTCTCCCACGAGCTGCGGACTCCGTTGACCACGGTGCGGATGGCCGCCGACATGCTCTACGAGAGCCGGGACGACTTCGATCCGCTGCAGCGGCGCAGCGTCGAACTCATGGACAAGGAACTGGACCGCTTCGAGACGCTGCTGACCGAACTGCTGGAGATCTCGCGCCACGACGCCGGGCAGGCCGATCTGGCCGCCGAACGCATGGACATGGCGATTCCGATCGAGGCGGCGCTGGCCACGGTGGAGCCGCTCGCCGCGGACACCGGCACCGAGCTGGTGATCGATCTGCCGAGCGAACCGGTGCTGGCCGAGATCGACCCGCGCCGCATCGAGCGGGTGCTGCGCAACCTGCTGGCCAACGCCATCGATCACGGGGAACACCGACCCGTCACGTTGACGATGCGCTCGGACGGCGACGCCGTGGCGGTGACCGTGCGGGACCAGGGCATCGGGCTCAAGCCGGGGGAGGAGAAGCTGGTCTTCAACCGATTCTGGCGGTCCGACCCGTCCCGCGTGCGCCGCTCCGGCGGCACCGGTCTGGGCTTGGCGATCAGTATCGAGGACGCCCGGCTGCACCAGGGGCGGCTGGAGGCCGCGGGCGAACCCGGTGTGGGATCGACGTTCCGGCTCACCCTGCCGTTGGTGCGGGGACATCAGCTGCTGGGCAGCCCCCTGCCGCTGAACACCCAGAGCGCGGGGCCGCAGCAGTCGAACGGAGGGTCCACCCGATGAGGGTCCGATTGCCGCGCGTGGTCGCGGGATGGATGGTGACGCTGGCGATGGTACTGACCGTCACCGGGTGCGTGGCCATTCCGAACTCGTCGGCACCGCAACCGGTGGAGGGTTTCAACCGGTCCCTGCCGACCAATCTGGTGCCCACCCCGCGCCGCAGCGACGACCCGGAGTCGCTGGTCCGCAACTTCTTCAAGGCGATGGCCGATCCGGCCTCCGGGCACGCCGCATCCCGGCGCTTCCTCACTCCGGGCGCGTCCGAGCGCTGGGACGACCAGGGGCCGATGACCATCCTCTCCGAGACCCGCGTGGTGGTCGACGAGCGCAGCGAGAGCGCCGTCCGCCTGCGGGTGCTCGGGGAGAAGACCGGCACCCTCAGCCCGATCGGGCGGCTGACGCAGGCCACCGGCGCGATGGTGATCCCGCTGACCCTGACCAAGCAGAACGGCGCGTGGCGGGTGTCCGGTGACATGCCGGCCGGCACCATCACCGACAGCGCCCAGTTCGACGCCACCTACCGGCTGGCCGAACTGTTCTTCCCGGACCGCACCGCGACGCGGCTCATCGGCGATCCCCGGTGGCTGTACGGCTTGACGGTGGATCCGACCAACCTGCTCAACCGGCTCCTCGCCGGTCCGGCGCCCGACCTGACCGGCGCGGTGGCGACGGCGGCGGAGAAGGACGTGGAGCTGCGGGGACCCGTGGCGGTCGAGGGCGACCGGGTGTCGGTGAACCTCGGCGGACCGATCGACGCGGACGCGCGCAACCGCACCGTGCTGGCGGCCCAACTGATCTGGACGCTGGAGGGGGCCGGTATCCGCGGCACCTACCTGATCTCCGCGGACGGCGTGCCGCTGATCGCCGATCGCAGCGACGGCTGGCGCACCGCCGACGTCGAGGCCTTCGATCCGGATCCGGGCGCCGGCGATCAGCCGCTGCACGTGCTGCGCGGCGGGCTCTTCCGGGTCACGCCGTCGGGTCCGGTGCCGGTGGCCGGGCCGCTCGGCACGGCCACCGACCTGCGCGCGGCGGCCATCTCGGCCAAGCGCACACGGGTGGCCGCCGTCGCCGAGGGGGACGGCGGGCAGGTGCTGCTGCAGGGGCCGTACGGCGGTGAGGTCACCGAGGTGCTGGCCGCCGCCGAGATCACCTCGCCCAGCTTCGGGGCGCTCACCGACACCGGCTATGCGCTGGTCGACGGCCGGCCGGTGCAGTGGACGGTCGGGGACGGACCGGCCCGCGTGGTGCCGCTGGACTTCGGCGAGGTCACCGCGGCCTATCCCGGGCGGATCACCGCCTTCCGGGTCTCGCCCGACGGTGTGCGCGCGGCCCTGCTCGTCGGCGGCCGCGTCCTGTTCGCCGCGTTGTCGGTGAGCGACCGCGGGGCCCCCTCGCTGACCGGGGTCAGCCCGGCCACCTTCGGGGCCGGCACCCCGGTGGGGGCGATCGCCTGGGGCGGGGCCACCACGCTGTATGTGACCCGGGCCGGTACGGAGACGCCGGTGCTGCGGATCCGGGTGTCGGGGCTGCCGCCGCTGGCGATGGTCTCGGGCAACCTGAAACCGCCGGTCGGTACGGTCGCGGCCACCCGTTCGACGGTGTACGTCGCGGACGTGCGGTCGGTGATGGAGCTCGGCACGGCCCCGGGTTCGGCCGATCAGTACTGGACCTCCGCCGGTCAGGCGCCCGAGGGTGCGGTGCCGGTGGTCCAGGCGGGCTGAGCCTGCGGGGGCCTGGGGACAACGCGCTGGACGACGGCGCGGTCCCGGCGCACGATGAGGCGATGGACGGGGTGCTGACGGCGGCGCTGGACTTGATCGCTCCGCGCGAATGCGGGGGCTGCGGTCGACCGGGACCGGCGTGGTGTTCCCGCTGCGCCGCGATCGTGGTCGACGATCCCTTCCCGCTCACGCCGCGCGTGGAGCTGCCGGTCCCGGCGTGGGCCCTCGGGCGCTTTCGCGGGCCGCTGCGGCGAGCGGTGGTCGAACTCAAGGAGCACCGGCGCCGCGATCTGATTCCGGTGCTGGGGCGGGTGCTGGCGTGCGGGCTGTTGCGGCTGGCCGAATGGGAGCAGCTGCCGGCGACGAGGGCGGTCGCCCTGATCCCGGCCCCGACCCGAACCGTCGCGGCACGACGCCGCGGCGGCGACCCGGTGACCGCCGTCGCCGGGGTCGCTGCCGCCGCGCTCGGGCCGCGCGTGGCCGCGGTGCCGTTGCTGTCCACCGGTGCGTGGACCCGGGATTCGGCCGGTCTGTCGGCGGGGCAGCGGCGGGCCAATCTGCACGGGGCGGTGATCGCGGCGCGACGGCGTCCGGCGGCGCTGCGGCCGCCGCATCGCGCCGTGGCCGTGGTGCTGGTCGACGATGTGCTGACCACCGGTGCGACGATCGCGGAGTCGGTGGCGGCGCTGCGTACGGCGGGCATCCGGGCCGATGCGGCGGTCGTGCTCGCCGGCGCCTGATCGGGCGGCGACACGATGACCTCCGGTCGTGTCGAAATCTGGAGAAGCCGAGGCGGAACCGATAACGTCGTAGGTGACAGCGAGGCGCATGCACTGCTGGATGATCGGCAGTTCTCGCTGCACCAGATGCCGCGCAAAACCCTTGCGCGGCAAGCGAATTGCAACTGCCCGGGACTCGATTTCCCGGGCAGCGCGATCGGAGGAGGATGTCGATGTCGGTTGTTCATCGCAAAGGACAGCGCGAGCCGAAGGGCCCTGCCCCCACCGAGGCCGAAGTGAACCAGGCATTCGAGCGACCGGCTTTCGTGCCGGCCGTCACCGAACCCGCCGAGCCGGACGCCGAAGTGGTGATGAGCGGGCGCAACGTGGTGGTTCCCGGACACTTCCGGGCCTACGTCGGCGACAAGCTCGCCCGATTGGAGAAGTTCGATCCGTCGTTGACCCGCTTCGAGGTGGTCCTCTACCACGAGCCGAATCGTCGTCAGCAGAAGCAGGCGCAGGTGGTCGAGGTGACCGCGCGGGGCGATGGCCCAGTGGTCCGCGCCCAAGCCAGCGGGGAGAACTTCTACGCCGCGACCGAGCAGGTGATCGACAAGCTGCAGAAGCGGCTGCGTCGAGCCCGCAACCGCAACCGCATCCGCAAGACCGGACCCGGTCGCGCGAAGAGCCTGTCCGAGGCGGTGGCACCCGGCGCCCTGGTCGACGACCCGAACTCCGTGAACTCGGCCGAGGCGGAGGATCGCTGGGACGACGGCGCGCAGTACGAGCCGGGTCAGGTGGTCCGCGTCAAGGACCACGACGCCCTCCCGATGACCGTCGACGATGCCCTCTACGAAATGGAACTGGTCGGTCACGACTTCTTCCTGTTCCACGACAAGGAGTCCGACAAGCCGTCGGTGGTGTACCGCAGGCACGCCTTCGATTACGGCTTGATCCGGCTGAGCTGAGAAGTTGACGGCCTAGCCTCATCGGCCTGTCAGGCCGGACCGGTACCATGGAATCCGGTCTGCACATCGCGTGCAGACCGGATTCTTTACGTTCACGACCGATGGGGACTGTGACACCGTGCTGAACAAGCTGCTGCGCCTGGGTGAGGGCCGCCTGGTCAAGAGGCTCGATTCGATCGCCGACCAGGTCGAGAGCCTTTCCGGCGAGATGGAAGCGCTCAGTGATGACGAGCTGCGCGCCAAGACCGCAGCCTTCCGGGAGCGGTTGGAGTCCGGGGAGACCCTCGACCACCTCCTGGTGGAGGCGTTCGCCGTCGCCCGTGAGGCCTCGTGGCGCGTGCTGGACCAGAAGCATTTCCACGTCCAGATCATGGGCGGCGCGGCCCTGCACTTCGGCAACATCGCGGAGATGAAGACCGGTGAGGGCAAGACCCTGACCTGTGTGCTGCCCGCCTACCTGAACGCCCTCGGCGGCAAGGGCGTGCACGTGGTCACCGTGAACGACTACCTCGCCAAGCGCGACGCCGAGCAGATGGGGCGCGTGCACCGCTTCCTCGGTCTGGACACCGCGGTGATCCTGACCGGCATGACGCCGGACCAGCGGCGCGTGGCCTACGGCGCCGACATCACCTACGGCACCAACAACGAGTTCGGCTTCGACTACCTGCGCGACAACATGGCGCACAGCCTCGAGGAACTGGTGCAGCGCGGCCACAATTACGCCGTCGTCGACGAAGTGGACTCGATCCTCGTCGACGAGGCGCGTACCCCGCTGATCATCTCGGGACCGGCCGACTCGTCGAGCAAGTGGTACAGCGAGTTCGCGCGTATCGCACCGCTGCTGGAGAAGGACGTCCACTACGAGGTGGACATCAAGAAGAAGACCATCGGCGTGCACGAGAGCGGTGTCACCTTCGTCGAGGACCGCCTCGGCATCGACAACCTCTACGAGCCCGCGAACTCGCAGCTGGTCGGCTACCTGAACAACGCGATCAAGGTGAAGGAACTGTTCCACCGGGACAAGGACTACATCGTGCGCAACGGCGAGGTGCTGATCGTCGACGAGTTCACCGGTCGCGTGCTCGACGGTCGCCGCTTCAACGAGGGCCTGCACCAGGCCATCGAGGCGAAAGAGAACGTCGAGATCAAGGCCGAGAACCAGACGCTCGCCCAGATCACGCTGCAAAACTACTTCCGCCTGTACGACAAGCTGTCGGGCATGACCGGTACGGCCGAGACCGAGGCCGCCGAGTTCCAGCAGATCTACAAGCTCGGCGTGGTGGCGATCCCGACCAACAAGCCGATGATTCGTGTCGACCAGTCGGACCTGATTTACAAGACCGAGGAAGCGAAGTTCGCGGCCGTGGTCGACGACATCGCCGAGCGGCACGAGAAGGGTCAGCCGGTGCTGATCGGTACCACCAGCGTCGAACGCTCGGAGTACCTCTCGCGGCTGCTGTCGGCGCGCGAGATCAAGCACACGGTGCTCAACGCCAAGTTCCACGCGCAGGAAGCGCAGATCATCGCCGAGGCCGGTCGTACCGGTGCGGTCACCGTGGCCACCAACATGGCCGGTCGCGGTACTGACGTGGTGCTCGGCGGCAACCCGGAGATCATCGCCGACAGCCGCCTCCGCAAGGCCGGACTGGACCCGGTGGGCACCCCCGACGACTACGAGGCCGCCTGGGACGAGGCCATCGACGTGGCCCGAGCGGCCGCCGCCGACGAAGCGGTCGCGGTGGTCGAGGCCGGCGGCCTGTACGTGCTCGGCACCGAGCGCCACGAGTCGCGGCGTATCGACAACCAGCTGCGCGGTCGTTCCGGTCGTCAGGGCGACCCCGGCGAGTCCCGCTTCTACCTGTCGCTCGGCGACGAACTGATGCGACGCTTCAACGCCGGGGCGCTGGACACCATCATGACGCGGTTCAACCTGCCCGACGACGTGCCGATCGAGGCCAAGATGGTCACCCGGGCCATCCGCAGCGCGCAGACGCAGGTCGAGGAGCAGAACTTCGAGATCCGCAAGAACGTCCTCAAGTACGACGAGGTGATGAACGAGCAGCGCAAGGTGATCTACGCCGAGCGCCGCGAGATCCTCGAGGGCGACGACCACCGCGAGCAGGTCCGCCAGATGGTGGTCGACGTCGTCGGTGCCTACGTCGACGGTGCGACCGTCGAAGGCTATGCCGAAGACTGGGACGTCGACGAGCTGTGGACGGCGCTGGGCGGTCTCTACCCGATCTCGCTGGACTCCAAGACGGTCTTCAACGTCAACGAGTACGGCGAGCGCGACGACCTCGATCGGGAGGCGCTGCGCGACCTGGTGGTCGAGGACGCGCTGGCCGCGTACGACCGCCGTGAGGCCGAGCTGGCCGCGATCGGCGGCGAGGATGCCATGCGCCAGCTGGAGCGTTCGATCCTGCTGATGGTGCTCGACCGGAAGTGGCGCGATCACCTCTACGAGATGGATTACCTGCGCGAGGGCATCCACCTGCGTTCGATGGCGCAGCGCGACCCGGTGGTCGAGTACCAGCGCGAAGGCTACGACATGTTCATGGGCATGCTCGAAGGCATGAAGGAGGAGACCGTCACCCTCCTGTTCAACGCGCAGGTGCAGGCACAGGCGCCGGGGCCGGCACTGGGCAGCTCGGTCAGCGACATGCTCGCCGGATCCGCTCTGGGCGGCGGCGAGGCCGCCGCGGAGGACGCCGAGGCGCAGATGACCTACAGCGGTCCGGCCGAGGACGGTTCCACCGAGGTTCGTTCGGCGGTGGAGGAGCTGTACTCGGGCACGCCGTCCGAGGTGCTGAGTGCCGAGGAGCCCGCCGAGGCGGTCACCGGATCGCGCAAGGACCGGCGCGCCGCCGAACGTCGCAATCGCCGCCGAAAGTAGGCCGCGGCAGAGAATTTCCCGCTGATCCGGCGCGTCGTGGAACCGAAACGGTTCCGCGCGCGTCGGATTTTGTATGAGGGGGATACTGCTCGACACACAACCGGGATCAACAACGCCGCGACCGGAGGCCCCGCCGCCCGATCTGGAGGTGGCCACCGAGGCCCGTGCCGTCGCGGTGAGCGTGCTGGCGCGCACGCTGGAGGTGCTCGACGGCCGCCGGCCGCGCGGGCAGTTGACGGGGGCGGTGTCGCCCGCGGTGCTCGCGCAGATCACCGCCCTGCTCCAGCACGGTATCGTCGCCGAGAGCGTGGACTGTGCACGACTGCACCGCCTGCACCTGCAGGTCCGGTCGCCGGGCGCGGCCGAGTTCTTCGGGACCTACCAGCGCGGAGACCGGGTGCGGGCGCTGGTGGGCACCCTGGAACGACGCCCCGTGCGGGTGTCCGGGCCGGGCGGCATACGGCGCACCGAGGAACGCTGGGTGGTCACCGAGTTCGCCCTGGTATGAACGCACGAGGGGGCGATCTATCATCGACTCATCATGGTGAATCGACTGTCGCCGGACGAAGCGATGTTCTATTTCCTGGACGGGGCGGGTTCGACCACCCATCTGGGTGCGTTGCTGATCCTGGATCCGGCGCGCGCGGTGGACGGTCAGCCGCCGTTGACCTATCCGCGGCTGGTCACGCTCGTGGAGAACCGACTGCAGTCGGTGCGTCACTACCGGCAGAAGGTCACCGAGGTGACCCTCGGGCTGGCCCGCCCGCTGTGGGTGGACGATCGCGATTTCGACATCACCTTCCACGTCCGGATGTCGGCGTTGCCGCAGCCCGGCAGCGACGAACAGTTGCAGGAGCTGATCGCCCGCATCATGTCGCGTCCGCTGGATCGGACGCGGCCGCTGTGGGAGATGTATCTGATCGAGGGCCTGTCCGACGGTCGGCTCGCGATCCTGACCAAGACCCACCGGTGTCTGCTCGGCGACGGATCCGGGCTGGAGATCAGCGAGGTGATCGCCGACGACGTCGCCGAGGTCCCGGCGTTCCCGGACGAGCTGTGGATGCCGGGGCGGCCGCCGGGCGCCAGCGCGGTGATGCTGGGGGCGCTCGCCGAGGCCTTCGCGCGCCCCGGTGAACTGGTCGAGTCCTTCTTCCGCAGCAGCGGACCCGTCGCCGACCTGCTGACCCTCGCCGATCGCTCCGCGCGACTGGTGGGCAGCACCGTGCAGCAACTGGTCAACACCGCGCCGGACAATCCGCTGAACACCGATACGACCGCGGCCCGGCTGTACACGTTCACCAGCGTTCCGCGGGCGGACTGCGTGCGCATCGCCGAGCACTTCGAGTGCAGTTTCAACGACGTGCTGCTGGGCATCATCACCGGCGTGATGCGGCGCTGGATGCTGTCGGTGAACGAGTCGATGGGCCACGGCGAGACCATGCGCGCGGTGTTGCCGCTCGGCGCGCGGGAGGCGATGGTCGACGGTCGCCGCGAGGGCGGCTGGATGGGCGAGGGCGGCGCGGAGTTCGTCACCGATCTGCCGGTCGGGGAGGATGCCCCGGCCGTGCGCCTCATGCAGGTGGCCGGCCTGGCCGACCGGTATTCGCAGTCGCAGCGGCGCATGACCCCGGGCCTGCGGCCGATGCTGCCGGAACTGGGCGTGGTGCCCTTCGCCGAGCTGTCCACGCGAGTGTTCAATCGTCTGTTCGAGCGGTCGTACAACGTGCCCATCCGGATGGGTGATCACCGCATCGAGCAGTGCTTCGTCGGCGGCATCCCGGTGGTGGGGCTGTTCACCATTCCGGCGCTCACCGGGCAGCGAGCGCTGGCGATCAGCGTCAACGAATACGTCGATCGGGTGGAGTTCGGCTTCCTCGCTGACCGCGCCGTGATCGGCGATCTGCCCGCGATGGTCGATTACGTCGCAGAATCGTGTGAGGAACTCGCCGTCGGCGGTTTCGGTCCGCGCCCCTTCGATCCCGAGGTGAATTCATGAGGGTTTATCTGCCCGCCACGTTGACCGATGTGCAGCGCCTGCTGCAGGAAGATCAATGGATGCCGTTGGGGGGCACCGGTTTCGCGCTCACCCCGGCGCTGCGTGAGGCCTATGTGGCCGGCGACGACGAGGAGTTGGCGGAGGTCGCCCTGCGGGACGCGGCACGGGCCAGCCTGCGTCTGCTGGCCGCCGAGGAGACCGAGCTGCCGGTGCGCCGCGTGGTGGTGGTGGCCGAACGCTCCGATGCGCAGGCGCGCCCGGACCTGGACACCGCCGTGGTGCGGATCAGCGGGCCGGTGACCCAGAAGCAGGTGGTGGCCGTCCACGTCGACGGCGCCGACGCCGAGGCCGCGGTGCGCGCGGCGGTGGACTGCATCGACGCGGCCGATCTGGGGGACGAGGACGCCGAGTTGACGCTCGGCGACGCCGAGGACCACGACCTCGCCTGGTATGCCACCCAAGAGCTGCCGTTCCTGCTCGAACTCCTCTGACCGGCCACCGGCGGCACCGGGTTGCGCGGAATGTTACGGTTCCGTAAGTTACGGGGCCGTAGGTAGGCTGGTCTGGGAAGGGAGTCGCAATGGGTTCATGGCGGGAACGATTCGAGGCGCCGGCGACGGTGGCCTCGTCCAACAGCAAGAGGTCGCAGTGGCTGCGCGCCGCCTTCGCGCGCGTCACCACGCCGCTGCTTCCTGACGACTATCTCCACCTGGCCAATCCGCTCTGGTCGGCGCGGGAGCTGCGCGGCAAGATCGTGTCGGTGACCGCCGAGACCACGGATTCGGCGACCATCGTCATCCGTCCGGGCTGGGGTTTCTCGTTCGACTATCACGCCGGCCAATACGTCGGCATCGGCATTCCGGTCGACGGGCGGTGGACCTGGCGGTCGTACTCGCTGACCAGCGACCCGGAGACCTCGCGCAGCGACAAGACCATCGCGATCACGGTCAAGGCGCTGCCGGAGGGCTTCCTGTCCTCGCACCTGGTCAACGGGCTGGCCCCGGGCACCGTGGTCCGGCTGGCCGCGCCCGCGGGGGAGTTCGTTCTGCCCGAGCCGCTGCCGGAGAAGCTGCTGCTGGTGACCGCGGGCAGCGGTGTGACGCCGATCGTGTCGATGCTGCGCACCATGCGGCGCCGGGGTCGGCACGCCGACGTCGTGCTGGTGCATTCGGCGCCGTCGGAGGCCGACGTGCTCTTCGGCGACGAGCTCGCGGAGATGGCCGAGGAGGGTCTGATCACCCTGAGGCCGTGGTACACCCGCACCGACGGGCGCCTGGACGCGGACTCGCTCACCACGCTGTGCCCGGATTGGGCGCAGCGGCAGGCCTGGGCCTGCGGGCCGGGCGGCTTCCTGGACATGCTGACCGCAGCCTACGAGGGCGCCGGCGTGGGCGGGGCGCTGCACATCGAGCGGTTCGCGCTCGAGCGCGGTGCGCATGACGCGCAGGGCGGTGTGGTGACCTTCGGTACCCGCGACAAGCAGATCGAGGTCGACGGCGCCACCACGCTCCTCGAGGCGGGCGAGCAGGCCGGGGTGCCCATGCCGTACGGCTGTCGGATGGGTATCTGCCAGACGTGCGTCGTGATGCTCGACAAGGGCGCCGTCCGCGACCTGCGAACCGGGGTCGAACACGTCGAGGGCGAGCGCATTCAGACGTGTGTGAGCGCAGCCGCGGGCGACTGCACGCTGGACGTTTAGCCCAGAGGCTGGACAACCTACGATCCCGTAACCTACGCTGTCGTAAGTTACGGAAACGTAGGAAGGAGCGCCTGTGGCAATCAAGGACATTCCGGAGTACGCGCATTTGAGCGAGGACGACGTGGCAGCCATTGCCCGGGAACTCGATCAGATCCGCACCGACATCGAGGCCGATCGTGGTGAGCGTGATGCCCGGTACCTGCGGAACACCGTGCGCCTCCAGCGCGGCCTGGAACTCGGCGGTCGAGCACTGATCTTCGGTTCCGGCAAGCGCAGCATGTGGTGGGCCGGTGCCGGCGCCCTCGGCGTCGCCAAGATCATCGAGAACATGGAGCTCGGGCACAACGTGATGCACGGGCAGTGGGACTGGATGAACGATCCCGAGGTGCATTCGACGTCGTGGGAGTGGGACAACGCCGGTCCCAGCGCCCACTGGAAGCACCAGCACAACTTCGTCCATCACAAGTACACCAATGTGCTCGGGATGGACGACGACGTGGGCTACGGCCTGCTCCGGGTGACCCGCGATCAGCGGTGGCGCCCGTTCTACCTCGGCAACATCGCGTGGAATACGCTGCTGGCGCTGGGTTTCGAGTACGGCGTCGCCGCGCAGCACCTCGAGTTGGCCAAGAAGCGCACCACCGAGGAAGAGAAGCTCGAGCTCAAGAAGAACCTGAACGTCGTCGGGCGCAAGATCGGTAAGCAGGCCGCCAAGGACTACGTCGTGTACCCGGCGCTCGTCGGTGCGGCCACCCGCAGCCGCCGCGGCTTCCGCAAGGCATTGACCGCGAACCTCCTGGCCAATGTGATCCGCAATGTCTGGACCAATGCGGTGATCTTCTGCGGGCACTTCCCCGACGGAGCGGAGAAGTTCACCAGGCGGGACATGGCCGTGGAGAACCAGGGTGAGTGGTACCTGCGTCAGATGCTCGGCAGCGCCAACTTCCGCTCCGGGCCCACGCTCGCCTTCATGAGTGGAAATCTCTCGTATCAGATTGAGCACCACATCTTCCCGGACCTGCCGAGCAATCGCCTGGCGGAGATCTCCGTGCGAGTGCAAGCGATTTGCGCCGAGTACGACCTGCCGTACACCACCGGCTCGTTCCCGGTTCAGTACGCCAAGACCTGGCGCACCATCGCCAAGCTGTCGCTGCCGAACAAGTACCTCAAGGCCACCAGCGACGATGCGCCGGAGACGGCCTCGGAGCTGCGCTTCAAGTCTGATCCGGAGCAGCGTTTGGTCGCGCAGGTCGATCCGCGGACCGGACGTCGGCGGGGACTGAAGTCGGCGATGGTGCGGTTGCGCGAGCGCCGCCGCGGGGTGCCCAGTGCGGTCGATTCTCAGCGCGGTTTTGCGGCATAGCGGGCGTCCGTGGCCAAGAAATCTGACACACAGGCATAATGGTTTGTAATGGCCATCTCAGACATCAATGAATACGCGCACCTGAGTGATGCGGACGTCGAAGCCCTCGGCGTCGAACTCGATGCGCTGCGTCGTCGTATCGAATCCGAACTCGGTGAGAGCGACGTGAAGTACCTGCGGCGCACCATCATGGCCCAGCGTGCCCTGGAGGTGGCCGGACGGCTCGCGCTGTTCGGCAGCCACCGCAAGTCGTTCTGGGCGGCGGGCACCGTCGCGTTGTCGCTGGCCAAGATCATCGAGAACATGGAACTCGGGCACAACGTGATGCACGGGCAGTGGGACTGGATGAACGACCCCGAGGTGCACTCCACCTCGTGGGAGTGGGACATGGTGTGCGCGGCCCCGCACTGGAAGCACTCGCACAACTACATCCATCACAAGTACACCAACGTGATCGATATGGACCACGACGTCGGCTACCGCACCCTGCGGGTGACCCGCGACGAGCAGTGGGAGCCGAAGAACCTGGCGCAGCCGCTGGTCAACATGCTGCTGGCGCTGACCTTCGAGTGGGGTATCGCGCTGCACGACCTGGAACTGAAGGAAACGCTGCGCGGTGAGAAGCCGCGCGAGGAGACGATTCCGGAGTTCAAGCGTTTCGGCCGCAAGGCCGCTCGGCAGCTCGGCAAAGACTACGTGCTCTTCCCCGCGCTGACCGGCCGGAACTTCAAGCACACCCTCACCGCGAACCTGACCGCGAACGTGGTCCGGAATCTGTGGGCATACGTGGTGATCTTCTGCGGGCACTTCCCGGACGGCGCGGAGAAGTTCACCGCCGACACGCTGAAGGAAGAGACGCGGGGCCAGTGGTACCTGCGTCAGATGCTGGGCACCGCGAACTTCGACGCGGGTCCGGTGATGGCCTTCATGAGCGGCAACCTCTGCTACCAGATCGAGCACCACCTGTATCCGGACCTGCCGAGCAACCGCCTCGCCGAGGTCTCGGTGGCCGTGCGCGAACTGTGCGACAAGTACGACCTGCCGTACAACACCGACACCATCACCATGCAGTACCTGCGGACGCTGCGGACCATCAACAAGTTGGCGCTGCCGGACCGGTTCCTGCGGGACTCCGTCGACGACGCCCCGGAGACCGCTTCGGAACGCCGGTTCGACGACCTGCCCGCGCAACCGGGCGGGCTGCGTACCGCGCTGCGTGCGCTCAAGGCCCGACGCGGCAACGGTTCGCTGCGGCATCGCCCGCTGATCTGACGCGGCGTCAGGCGTCGGGGCTCTCCGGTCCGGGATCGGCCGGGCCCACGTCGCGCACCGCGGCCAGCAGTTCCCGCACCGCCATCGCGCGTCGGTGGGAACTGTCGGTGAGCTGATCGAGTCGGCATTCGGGATCGGCCGGCGGCCCCAGGTGGGTGCAGCCGCGCGGGCAGTCCTCGATGGCCTCGCGCAGATCGCCGAAGGCGTCGATGATTTCGGCGGGCGTCACATGCGCCAGGCCGAACGAGCGGATACCCGGCGTGTCGACCACCCAGCCGGGCGTCGGCAGCGGCAGCGCCACCGACTGCGTCGAGGTGTGGCGGCCCTTTCCCACGCCGGAGACGCGGCCCACGGCGCGCTCGGCATCCGGTACCAGGCGATTGACCAGCGTCGATTTGCCGACGCCGGAATGGCCGATGAGGGCGGTGAGACGGCCGTCGAGCACACCCTGGAGTTCGGTGAGGTCGTCGTCGCGTCCGGCGACGATCACCGGCAGATCCAGGTCGGCGAAGTGGGCCGCGAACTCGGCCGGTCCGGCGAGATCGGATTTGGTCAGGCACAGAATCGGCGACAGCCCGCCCGCGTAGGCCGCGGCCAGGGCGCGTTCGACGAAGCCCGTGCGCGGCGGGGGATCGGCCAGAGCGGTGACGATCAGCAGTTGATCGGCGTTGGCCACCACGATCCGCTCGTACGGGTCGGTGTCGTCGGCGGTGCGCCGCAGGACGGTGCTGCGCTCGTCCACCCGCACGATGCGGGCGAGGGTGTCCGTTCGCCCGCTCAGGTCACCGACCACACCCACCTGATCGCCCACCACCACGGGGGTGCGGCCGAGTTCGCGGGCCCGCATCGCGACGAGCCGCCGGTCGGGGTCGCCGTCGATCACGCAGCCCCATCGGCCGCGGTCCACCGACACCACCATCGCCGTGGCGGCGTCGGCGTGGGCCGGACGCTTCTTGGTGCGCGGACGGGTGCCTTTTCCCGGACGGATCCGGACGTCGGACTCGTCGTAGGAACGGGCGGACCGGCTCATCGCGTTCCGGCGCCGACCAGCGCCGCCCACTGGGCGGGGAAGTCGGGCATGGTTTTCGCGGTGGTCTCGACGTCGTCGATCGGCATTCCCGGCACCACCAGGGCGAGGGCGCAGCCGGCCGTGGCCATCCGGTGGTCGGCGTAGCTGAGCCAGGTGTCCGGCCGCAGGTTCTCCGGTGCGGTACCGACGATCACCAGGCCGTCGGGAGTTTCGGTGGCGTGGCCGCCGAGGCGGTTGATCTCGGTGGACAGCGCCGCGAGCCGATCGGTCTCGTGGCCGCGCAGGTGCGCGATGCCGCGCAGCGTGGAGGTCCCCTCGGCCACCGCGCACAGGGCGGCGATGGTGGGGGTCAGCTCGCCCACCGCGTGCAGGTCCAGGTCCACCGCGGTCAGGCGCTGCGGACCGGTCACGGTGAGGAGCCCGTCGTCCGATCGCGTGGCGACCGCACCCATGCGTTCCAGGATGGGCACGATCTGCGCGCCGGGCTGGGTGGTCTGGGCGGGCCAGCGGGGTGTCGACACCGAGCCGCCGGTGATCGCCGCCGCCGCGAGGAACGCGGCCGCGTTCGACAGATCCGGTTCGATCTCCCAGTCCACCGCGCGGATGGGTCCGGGCGCCACCGACCAGCGGGTCACCGTCCCGTCGGGACCGGCCTCGGTGACCACTGCGACTCCCGCGGCGGCCATCATCTCGACGGTCATCTCCACGTGCGGCATGGACGGCACCGGCGGGCCCTCGTGGACGATCTGCGCGCCGTGGGTGAACCGGGCCGCCGACAGCAGCAGTCCGGAGACGAACTGGGAGGAGGCGGAGGCGTCGATGGTCACCGGGCCGCCGGGCAGGGTGCCGTCGGCGTGGACGGTGAAGGGCAGTCGGTCGCCGTCGATGTCGGCGCCGAGGGTGCGCAGGGCGTCGAGCACGGTGCCCAGCGGGCGGTGACGGGCCTGCTCGTCGCCGTCGAACTCGATGTCGCCGGTGCTCAGCGCCGCGACCGCGGGTAGGAAACGCATCACGGTGCCGGCCAGGCCGCAGTCCACGGTCCGGGTGCCCGCGGGCGTATCGGCGGCAGGCGGGATCGGGGTCACGGTCACATCGGTCGGATCGTCGTCGGCAAAGGCGAGTCCCGCCCCGAGGGCGGCCAACCCGTCGAGCATCAGATCGGTGTCGCGGCTGCGAAGGGTTCCGGTCAGGCGCGACGGCCCGTCGGCCAGCGCGGCCAGGATGAGCGCCCGGTTGGTGATGGACT
Organism: Gordonia phosphorivorans; assembly: GCF_042432625.1. Taxonomy (NCBI): domain Bacteria; kingdom Bacillati; phylum Actinomycetota; class Actinomycetes; order Mycobacteriales; family Gordoniaceae; genus Gordonia; species Gordonia phosphorivorans. The sequence goes on from NZ_JBHLWV010000012.1 coordinate 103,916, forward strand.
TGGAGCCGGGCAGTTCGACGGTGGCGGAAATCGGGAGGTCAGCGGTCGGTGCGGCCCAAGCAGTCATGGGTCCCAGTCTGTCATGATCGGTCTCGCCGACGGCCCGGCGCGTCTGCCCGGGCGGTCAGCGGAGGTCGCGCCGGAGGGGGTGATCGTCGGGAATCTGCACCAGGATCAGGCCGCGCCCGTCCGGGTCGTGGATGGTCATCTCGATCAGCCCCCACGGTTTGGTCTCCGGTTCCGCGATGATCTCGACGCCCGCGGCCACGAGTTCGGCGCGGGCGGCGGCGAGGTCGCGCACTTGCAGCCACAGCAGGTCCGCGGGGGTGGGGACGTCGCCGGCCAGGTGGCCGGGAATCTCGATCAGGCCGGCGCCGGCGTGGAAGACGGTCCCGCCGGGATACTCGCGGGCCACGGGCAGCGACAGGACGTCGCGATAGAAGTCGGTGAGGGCCGCTGGGGCGGTCGAGCGCAGCAGCACCCGGCTGGTCACGATCTCCATGTTCTCCACGGTAGTCAGGTTCTCCACGGTGGTCCGGGAACGGCCGTCCGCGGACTACCGTCGATGCCATGACCGAGCGTGGATGTCGTGGCTGAGCACAGCGCGGGCATTCTGCTGTATCGAGGCGGCGGCGACCGCCTGCGAGTGCTGCTGGTGCACCCGGGCGGACCGTACTGGGCGAAGAAGGACGAGGGCGCGTGGTCGCTCCCGAAGGGCATCATCGAGCCCGGCGAGGATCCGTTCGGCGCGGCGTGCCGGGAGTTCGCCGAGGAGACCGGACAGCCGCCGCCGACGGGGACGCCCATCGATCTGGGCCGGGTGCGATTGCGCAGCGGCAAGTATGTGGACGGGTTCGCGGTGGAAGGCGATTTCGACCCGAAGACCCTGCGCAGCAACACCTTCACGATGATCTGGCCGCCCCGCTCGGGGATCGCCGCCACCTTCCCCGAGGTCGACCGGGCGGACTGGTTCGACGTCGAGATCGCCATCTCCAAGGCCAATCCGGCGCAGGCGGAGCTGATCACGCGGCTGCGCGAGATCCTCGCCGCCGCCCGGTAGGTGGCCGTCCCGACCTTCGAGGTGGCCTCCTAGATCGCGGATCTGCCGGTCACGGTCGCGTCAGAAACTGTAGAACCGGGATTCAGGCGCACACCAGCGTCGGGCAGCGCCTCTGACCCAAGGGACGATAGTACTCAACGCCGCGCTGTGCGCGCTTCTGCGCTACTGCCGACGAGGAACTCACCGAGCCGGGACAGGCCCTCGTTGAGATCGTCCTCGCTCGTCGCATAGGAGAGCCGCACGTACTGCTCGGCGCCGATCTCGCCGAAGTCCTTGCCGGGGGTGAGCGCGACCCGCTCCCGATCCAGCGCCTGATCGCAGAACTCCGACGCCGACAAGCCCGTGCCCGAGACGTCGACGTAGACGTAGAACGCACCGTCCGGGGTCACCGGTACCGGCAGGCCGATCTCCGCCAGCCCGTCGAGCACCAGCTGTCGGCGACCCCGCAGAATCGCGCGCCGCTCCTCGGCGAGCGCGATCGTCTCCGGCGTGAAGCAGGCCAGCGCGGCGACCTGGGCCGGCGTCGGCGGACAGATGAAGTAGTTCTGCGCGAGCTTCTCGGCGACGGGGATCATCTCCTCGGGCACCACCATCCAGCCCAGTCGCCAACCGGTCATGCCGAAGTACTTGGAGAAGCTGTTCACCACGATCGCACCCGGATCCGCGGCGGCGATACTGCGCGGCGCGGTGCCGTCCGGGGCGTCGTCGGCCAGCCCCAGGTAGATCTCGTCGACGATCCGCCAGCCGCCGCGGTCGGCCACCGCGCCGGTCAGCGCCAGCAGGTCGTCGTAGGGCAGGGACGTCCCGGTGGGATTGGCGGGGGAGGCGGTGATCACCCCGCGGGTCCGGTCGGTCCACGAGGCCTCCACGGCGGCGGCGTCGAGCTGGAAGCGGGTCGCCGGGCCGGTGGGCACCAGCCGCACGTTCGCGCCGAAGCTCTCCGCGAAGCGGCGATTGCACGGGTACGAAGGATCGGCGACGAGGACCTCGTCGCCGGGGTCGATCAGGGCCGCGCAGGACAGTAGCAGCGCGGCCGAGGCTCCGGTGGTCACCACGACGCGCTCGGGAGCGATCGGGGCGCTCAGCCGGTCGCGACTGAACTCGGCGATCGCCGCACGCAATTCTCCGGTGCCGGTGGCCCCGGTGTACGGCATGGGGCGGCCGTCGGCGATCCGGCGGATCTCGGACAGGAACGCCGGGGGTGCGCCGAAGTCCGGCTCACCGATGTTCAGCTTCACCACGTGCGCGCCGCGGGCCTCGATCTCGGCGGCGCGTCGACCGTATTCCATGGCGTAGAACGGGGTGACGGCATCGGCGCGGCGGGAGAACTTCATGACCTTAGATCTTAGGTCGGCGCGGCGAGGGTCCGTCAGTCGGGAATCCAGTTGAACTGGTCCGGGTCGGGGCCGCCGCGAGCGTTCGCGTCCAGTGCCGCGATCCGGGTCATCTGCGCCTCGGTCAGCACGAAGTCGAAGAGGGCGAAGTTCTCCGCCATCCGGGTCGGGGAGACGGTCTTCGGGAACACCACGTCGCCGCGCTGGATGTGCCAGCGCAGCACCACCTGGGCCACGGTTCGGCCGACCTCGTCGGCGATCGCCGTCAGCACCGGATCGCCCAGCACCTTGCCCTGCGCGATCGGGGACCAGGCCTCGGTGACGATGCCGTGCTCGTGGCCGAAGGCGCGCAGCGCTTCCTGCTGGAAATACGGGTGCACCTCGATCTGGTTCACCGCCGGGACCGTCGCGGTCTCGGTCAGGATCCGCCGCAGGTGCGGGATCTGAAAGTTGGAGACGCCGATGGTGCGGGTCAGGCCTTCCGCGGCGAACCCCTCCATCAGGCGCCATGTGTCGACGAAGTCGCCGACCGCGGGCATCGGCCAGTGAATGAGGTACAGGTCCATCGGGCCGCCGAGGGCATCCACCGAGCGCGCGGTCGCGGCCTTGGCGGCGTCGGCCTCGTGGGAGTTGTTGTTGAGTTTGCTGGTCACGAAGATCTCGTCGCGTGCGATCCCGGACTCGGCGATGGCCTCGCCGACGCCGCGTTCGTTGCCGTACATCTGGGCGGTGTCGATGTGGCGGTATCCCGCCTCCAGGGCAGCGAGGACCGCGGCCTTGGTCTCGGCGGGCGGAATCTGGAAGACGCCCAGGCCGAGTTGGTCGATGGCGACGCCGTTGTTCAGGACGAGGTGGGGAACCGAGCTCATGCTCTGTTCAAGCGGCGCGACCCGACGAGGTATTCCCGGGCGCGTGTTGGCGTGCCGGTGGTTCCGGGGGAACCCCGATCTTCACCCCTAGATCCCGGCTCCGGCCGTGACACCGGCGCCGATTACGGGCACGGTGGAGCCATGAGTACTTCGACATCCACCGGCACCTCGTTCTGGAAGATCCTCGCGATCGTCATCGGCGTGCTGATTCTGATCTCCATCGGCTGGTCGCTGGTCAAGGCCTTCATGTGGCTGGTGGTGGTGGCGCTGGTGATCGTGGGCGCCTTCACCGTGTTCAAGGCGTTCGCGAAAAGCTAGCGCCGGATCAGCTGTGGCTCCGGTCGCGGCCTCGGCCGGTCACGGGCGCACGACGAACTTGCCGCGCGGGTGGCGGCCGGCGACGGCCGCGAGCGCTCGCCCGGTGTCGGCGAGGTCGTAGACACCCGCGATCTCCACGACGATCCGGCCGGCAGCGGCGTCCTCGAGCAGGCCGGGGACGGCGTCGCGACGATGCCGCTTGGACTGCGGGCCGCTGCCGTCGATGACGGTGATGCCGTCGCCGGTGCGCCCCCACGCCGCGATGCTGACCACGCGGTCGGCCGGCACCAGACCCAGCGAGACGTCGATCGCCGCATCGGTGCCCGCGGTGTCGGCCACGGCCGTGACCGGTGCCGGCGCGACGGCGCCGATCGCAGTGGCCAGGTCGCCGTCGTAGGCGACCGGGAGGGCGCCGAGGCCGCGCAGATAGTCGTGGTTGGCCGCGGACGCGGTCGCGATGACCGTCGCGCCGAGAGCGACCGCCCGCGCGACGACGATGGAACCGACTGCCCCGGCGCCGCCGTGCACCAGCAGCACGTCGTCGGCGGTCAGCCCGAGGGTCGCCGCGATATCGGCGGCGGTGACCCCGGCCAGCAGCAGGGCCGCCGCACGCTCCCAGCCGAGCGCGGACGGTTTGCGGTGCACGTTGGCCGCCGGTGCGGTGACGAACTCGGCGAAGGCGGCGCGAGCCGGATACACCACCACCTCGTCGCCGATCGCGAAACCGGAGTCCGCGCCCGCGGCGTGCACCACTCCGGCCGCTTCGCCGCCCAGATCCAGGGGCAGCTTCGCGGGGTCGGTGCCCATCTGTCCGCGGACCAGCTTCGCGTCGAAGGGATTCACCCCGGCGGCCAGCACGCGCACCACCACCTCGTCGGGGCCGGGCTCGGCCACGTCGGCGGGAACGAGCCGCACCGACTCGGTGGGCTCGCCGTACCGGGTCGCGACGATCTTCTGTGCCATGCCGTCCTTCTGTGCCATGCCGTCGAGAGTAAACACGATCGACCGCGTGGGGTGGGGCCCGGCGCCCCGCGGGCCGATAGCGTTGCGGGGGAGTTCATCGAGAGAGGACGGCCATGCTGCCACTGAGTGTTCTAGGTTGGGTGCCGATCAACGCCGAGCAGCAGCGCTGATCGGGCGCGCACGGTGCCTCGTCGTCTGCTCGCCGACCTCGCCGATGTGGTCGGCGCGGGTCATGTCCTGACCGATCCGGCGATCGTCGCCGGCTACCTCACCGATTGGACGGGACGGTGGAGCGGCGCCGCGCTGGCCGTCGTGCGCCCCGCGGACACCGCCGAGACCGCGGAGGTGGTGCGCCGGTGCGCGGCGGCTGGTGTGGCGATCTGCCCGCAGGGCGGCAACACCGGTCTGGTGGGCGGCGGCGTGCCACCGGCCGACGGCGCGACGGCGATCGTGCTCTCGAGCACCCGGCTGACCCGCCTCGACGACGTCGATGCGTCGGCCCGCGCCGTCGGGGTCGGCGCGGGTGTGACGTTGGCGCAGGTGCAGCGCACCGCGGCCGCGGCGGGCCTGGCGTTCGGTGTGGACCTGGCCTCCCGTGATTCGGCGACGGTCGGCGGCATGATCGCGACCAACGCCGGTGGCATTCACTTCGTCCGCTACGGCGGCATGCGGGCCCAACTGCTCGGCATCGAGGCGGTGCTCGCCTCCGGCGAGGTCCTGCGGCGTTGGCGTCCGCTGCGCAAGGACAACGTCGGCTACGACCTGCCCGGACTGCTGGCCGGCAGCGAGGGCACGCTGGCGGTGATCACCGGGGCCCTGCTGGCGCTGGTGCCGCCGAGCCGGAGCGGTGCGGTGGCCGTGGTCGGTGCGGACAGTGTGGCGCACGCGTCGGCGTTGATCGACGCGGTGGAGCGGGCCGGGATGACCCTGCAGGCGGCCGAGTTGATGACCGCGGCGGGCCTGGACCTCGTGCATCGCCACGGGCTGCGTCGGGCCCTGCCCGCGGGCACTCGCTTCGCCGTGCTGATCGAGGTCGCCGGTGCCGATGTCGGCGAGTTGGCGGCGGTGCTCGACCGGGCCGCGGCGGCCGCGGCCGTGCTCGACGACACTCCGGCGGCGGAGTTGTGGGCGCTGCGCGAACGGCACACCGAGTCCATCGCGCGCGACTCGAGCACCCCGGTGGTCAAGCTCGATCTCACGGTCCCCGCCGCCGCGATGGATGCGTTCGTGGCGACCGTGCAAGAACTGGCCGCCGCCGCGGGGGCCCGCCCCATCCTGTTCGGGCATCTCGCGGACGGGAATCTGCACGTCAACCTGCTCGACGTCGAGCCGGGGCGCGCCGAGGAGCTGACCGATCGCGTCCTGCGCGCCGTCGCCGCCCTCGGCGGCAGTATCAGCGCCGAGCACGGGGTGGGGCGGGCCAAGGCGCCCTGGCTGTCGCTCGGGCGTGACCGGGTGGACGTGGCGACCATGCGGGCGGTCAAGCGCGCGCTGGATCCGGACGGGTTGCTCAATCCGGGGGTGCTCGGCCTCTGAGGTCCGGGCACCGGCCCTGTGTTCGGCGCGTGACCTGAGTTACTGTGAGTGTCTGTCACAGTAACTGTTAGGTGGGCTATTGATGGGTACAGAGAACCTCGACCACGACGCGGTCATCGTCGGCGCGGGCTTCGGCGGTATGGGTGCCGGGATCGAGTTGCGACGCCAAGGCCTGGAGAATCTGGCCATCCTGGAGCGCGAGGACGATCTCGGCGGTACCTGGCACGTCAACCACTATCCGGGGCTGGCCGTCGACATCGCGTCGGTGACCTACTCGTACTCGTTCGAGCCCAACCCGCACTGGTCGCGGCTGTTCGCGCCCGGGGCCGAACTCAAGAAGTACGCCGAGCACGTCGCCGACAAGTACGACCTGCGCCGGTTCATGGAGTTCGGGGTGGTCGTCGAACGGGCGGAATGGAACGACGACGGACAATTCTGGACCGTGTACACCGCCGACGGCCGCAGTCGCACCGCTCGCTATCTGGTCACCGCGACCGGCTTCCTGTCCCAGCCGCACACGCCGGACTTCCCGGGCATGGAGACCTTCGCCGGCAAGATCATCCACACCACCGCCTGGGAAGACGGCTACGACTTCGCCGGTCAGCGTGCCGCGGTCATCGGCACCGGTGCCACCGCGGTGCAGCTGATCCCGGAGATCGCGCGGAAGGCCAAGGCGCTCACCGTGTTTCAGCGCACGCCGATCTGGGTGGTGCCCAAGGTGGATTTCCCGATCCCCGCCCCGGTGCAGGCCGTGTTCGCCAAGGTGCCGCTCACGCAGAAGGCCGCGCGGCTGGTCAACACGAGCATGCTCGAGGCCTTGATGGTGCTGGGCGTGTTGCACTACAAGCAGGCCAAGCCGGGCAACCGGCTGGCGGTGCTGCTGGCCAAGGCACACCTGCGCGCCCAGGTGCGCGACGCCGACACCCGTCGCAGACTGACCCCGACGTACGACTTCGGATGCAAGCGCCCCACCTTCTCCAATACCTACTTCCGGGTGTTCAACCAGCCGAACGTAAGCCTGCAGACCTCGTCGATCGAGCGTGTGGAGCCGGACGGCATCGTCTGCGCGGACGGCACCAAGGTCATGGTGGACACGCTCGTGCTGGCGACCGGATTCAATCTGTGGGACACCAACTTCCCGGCCTTCGAGATCATCGGACGGGACGGCCGGAACCTGGGTCAATGGTGGCGAGAGGGACGTTTCCAGGCCTACGAGGGCATCACGGTCCCCAAGATGCCGAACTTCCTGAGCCTGAACAGCCCGTACTCGTACAGCGGGCTGAGCTACTTCACCACCATCGAGGGGCAGATGAAGCACATCGCACGGCTCTTCGGCGAGCTACGACGCCGGGGCAGCGAGACCTTCGAGGTGACCGAGGCGGCCAACACTCGTTTCCTGGATAGGTCCGCCGCCGCGCTGGACTCGTCGGTGTTCTACGCCGGGGACTGCTCCGGCTCCCGCAGCTACTACTTCAACCAGCACGGCGAGGCCACGCTCCTGCGGCCGAGCTCCACGCTGGCGACGCTGCGCGAGATGGACAGCTTTCCGCTCGACGACTACGCCTTCGCCTGACGCGCCCGCGCCGCGGTGCTAGGGATCCCGCGGCGTCGGCGGTGTGTCCGGTTCGACGACCACCGATTCGATCACCTCGGGGGTGCGCGGCGGCTGCGTCGGAATGTCGTAGGGAGCCATCGACACCTCCGGGCGGTGCTGCCGGCGATACTCGGCCTCCGCCTCCGAGAGGCGGACGATCTTGACCTTGTTGGCCAGCTCCGGATCGATCCCGTTGTTGCGCAGCAGGTGGCGTCGGTAGATGCTCATCAGCGCCACCTGGAAGTAGAGCAGCGGAATGGCGAGCAACAGGATCATCCCCGCGCGGACCGCCCAGCTTGCGGGCAGGAAGCACAGCCCGATGGCGATCGGCAGGAACGGGAGCAGCCCGCGCAGCAGATAGCGGAGGATGTACCCGCGGCCGGTGATGTCGTTGCGCACCCAGTCGGCCATCTCCGGCGGCAGCGGTCGGCCCAGCAGATAGCCGACGCGCTGCAGCGGTCCGGGACGTTGCTTACTCACGATGCGGGCTCCATGAGTTCCGGGCCGTTGTTGGCGACCCTGTTGACCAGTGGTGACACCTCGCGGATCTCGATCGCGTCGGCCAACACCCGGGCGGGCGGCGCCAGCAGGTCGGGGTCGATCGGTCGGTCCGGATCCAGCCAGGTGTCCCAATACTCGAACGGCATGATCAGGGGCATCCGGTCGTGCACGTCGGTGAGGTGCCCGACGGCGTCGGTGGTGAGGATGGTGGCGCTGGAGATCCAGGCGGTGTCGTCGTCGGCCGCACGGGCCTCCGGCGAACGCCACGCACCCCAGAGTCCCGCCATGTACAGCCGCGAACCGTCGGCGGGGGACATGTAGAACGGAATCTTCGCCGGCTTGCCGTTCGCGCCGACCGGACCGTTGCGCCACTCGTACCAGCCGTCCATCGGGAACAGGCAGCGCTTGCTCTTGGCGGCGCTCCGGAACGCGGGTTTGGTCTGGGCGGTCTCGGCGCGGGCGTTGAACAGCAGCGGACCCTTGCCGAACTCCTCGGTCCACGGCGGCACCAATCCCCACCGCATGGCGCGCACCCGACGACGGAGCGGCTGGGCGGCGTCGTTCGCGTCGTGCCGATCGACGACGGTCAGCACGGTGGTCGACGGGGCCACGTTGTAGTTGGGGGTCGTGGAGGTCTCCTCGGTCACCTCGTTGCGCGCGTCGAGCTCGGCGGCCAGGCGCGCCGGGTCCGTCGTCACCGCATAGCGTCCACACATGGCTCCATTGTCCCACGCGCGCCGATGCGGCCCGCGCGGCGCGGAAACCGGGCGTCGGCGCGGAACAACTCGGGCGCGGTCGGTGTTGGCATGTCCAGAGGAACCGACCCGGGAGTGAGGGACGTCGTGACCGCGACAACCGTCGACAGGACTTCCGCGCGGCATACGCTGCGCGGCTCGCTAGACTTGGTGGAGCACATTTCCAGCGAAGGGATCACTGTGTCGCCAGCAGATCTGCCAGATGAGGCTACGCCGGAGGAGACTCCGGACGAGCTCACCGCCCGGTTCGAACGAGATGCGCTACCCCTCCTCGACCAGCTCTACGGCGCCGCACTGCGGATGACGCGCAACCCCGCCGACGCCGAGGATCTGGTGCAGGAGACCTACGTCAAGGCGTTCACGGCCTTCGCGTCGTTCAAGGCCGGCACCAACCTCAAGGCGTGGATGTACCGCATCCTCACCAACACCTACATCAACTCGTACCGGAAGAAGCAGCGGCAGCCCGCACAGTATCCGACCGACGAGATCACCGACTGGCAGTTGGCGGCCAGCGCCGAGCACACCTCCACCGGGCTGCGGTCCGCGGAGATCGAGGCACTGGATGCATTGCCGGACAACGAGATCAAGGACGCCCTCGGTCAGCTGCCCGAGGACTTCCGGATGGCGGTGTACTACGCCGACGTCGAAGGGCTCCCGTACAAGGAGATCGCCGAGATCATGGACACGCCCATCGGCACGGTCATGTCGCGCCTGCACCGCGGGCGCAAGCAGCTGCGAGAGCTGCTCGCCGACGTCGCGCACGAGCGAGGTATCGGGCGCGCCAAGAGTGAGGTCGTCCGATGAGCGACTACGACATCGACTGCTCGGCGGTATTGGCCGACATCTACCTGCTGTTGGACAACGAGTGCGACAACGGCGCCCGCGAACGACTGCAGGGCCACATCACCGGCTGCTCGTCGTGCCTGGAGCACTACGAGGTGCAGGACAAGCTCAAGGCGCTGCTGCGCCGCAAATGCGGGGAAGCGGCACCCGAGGGGCTGCGTGAGCGGCTGCGGGTTCAGATCCGGCGGACCGTCGTCGTCGAGACGCACACGTTCATCGCCCGCGACCCCGAGTAGCCCGAGACCCCGAGTAGCCCGCGAAGTAGCGCAAGCAGAACGACGGGCCCGCCCCGAATGATCGGGGCCGGGCCGTCGGCGTTCCTGGCTGAGCGGAAGGCTCAGGCGTTGGGGCGCTTGCCGTGGTTGGCGGCGTTCTTCTTCCGTGCACGCTTCTTGCGTCCGCGCTTACCCATGACGGGCCTCCTGTCGTTCTAGGGACGAAGTTCGCTCCTGATTCTGTCACGACGGTGCAGATCAGCGGTAATCGCATGGCCTACGATGGCACCCATGGTCGAAGACGTGGTCGCGGAGATCGTTGCAACTGTTCTGGAAGTGACCGCTCGACCGGGCCATCGGGTGGCCGTCGGCGACACCCTGATGCTGCTGGATTCGATGAAGATGGAGATCCCGGTGATCGCCGAGTACGAGGGGATCCTGGACCAGGTGAGAGTGGTTCCGGGCGACCAGATTCGGGCCGGCGACGTGCTGGCCACCTACCGGCGCTGACGCGGGGGCGCGACCGATGGCGACCCTGCACGACCTCCTCGCCGAGCACACCGATCTCTCCGAACCCGCCGCCCTGCACCTGCAACGACTCGTCGCCGAATGGCAGCTGCTGGCCGACCTGTCCTTCGCCGACTACGTCCTCGCCGTCCGCGGCACCGACGGTCAACTCGTGTATGTGGCCCAGGTGCGGCCGAACACCGCCTCGACGCTCTTCCAACACGACGAGGTGGGCCACCGGGTGCAGCACCCGGCGAGCCCGCAGGGCGCCAATCCGCTGGTCGCCGAGGCCTATGCGAGCGGTCGGATCGAACGCGACGCGGAGCCGGCGCGGTTCGGGGACCTGCTGGTCCACCGCATCGCGGTGCCGGTGACCTTCGACGGTCGGGTGATCGCCGCGCTGGGACGTGCCGGCAGTGCCGGGGACGCGCTGCCGCCGTCGCCGCTGGAGTCGGCCTACCGGGACGCGGCCGCGGCCCTGTGCCGGATGGTGGTCGACGGTCTCTTCCCGCTGGACGAGGTGAACTCGCTGGGGCTGTCCACGCCGCGGGCCGGTGACGGCTTCATCCGCCTCGGCGCCGACGGCCGCGTGGTCTACGCCAGTCCGAACGCGCTGTCGGCCGTGCATCGGATGGGGTGGACGGCCGACCTGGGGTCGGCCCGGCTCTCCGACGTCATCGCCGAGCTGCTCACCGACCCGTTCGACTCGGTCGACGTCGGCGCGATGCTCGAGGCGGCCGCCGGCGTCGACGGCCGCGGCACCCTGCCCGACTCGGACCTGCCGTTGCGCATGGAGCTGGATGCGCGGCGCTCGAGCGTGCTGATCCGGGCCGTGCCGCTGCGGGCCGGGGCGGCCGCCGACGGTGCGGTGGTGCTGATCCGGGACGTCACCGAGGTCAAGCGCCGCGACCTGGCGCTGCTGAGCAAGGACGCCACCATCCGCGAGATCCACCATCGGGTCAAGAACAACCTGCAGTCGGTGTCGGCCCTGCTGCGGCTGCAGGCGCGTCGCTCGGAGAATCCCGAGACCATCGTGGCCTTGAACGAGGCCGTGCAGCGCGTGTCGTCGATCGCCCTGGTCCACGAGATGCTCTCCGGCAGCGTCGACGAAGAGGTGGATCTGGACGTGGTGGTCGACCGGCTGCTGCCGTCGCTGGTGGACGTGTGGTCGCCGGGCGGGGCGGCGGGCAACGTGCAGGTGCGGCGCGGCAGTCGCCTCGGGGTGCTGCCCGCCGACCTGGCGATGCCGCTGGTGCAGGTCCTCACCGAGGTGCTGCAGAACTCCATCGAGCACGCCTTCGTCGGTATGACCGCGCCGGCGCTGCTCGTGGTCGACGGGGAACGGGACCTGCGGGGCCTCACCGTCCGCGTCAGCGACAACGGTGTCGGCCTGCCGGCCGACTTCGACCTGACCGCCTCCGACAGGCTCGGGCTGCAGATCGTGCGGACCCTGGTCGGCGGCGACCTGGGCGGGGAGATCGACATGCGACCGGGCCCCGACGGTGTCGGCACGGTGGTCAGTATCGCGATTCCGCTGCACTGAACTCGCGCCCCGGCACGCGCCCCCGGCGACGGCCGGCGCAGGACAGCACGAAGCCCGGCCGTGAAGAGAACGGTCGGGCTTCGTGGTCGTGCGGTCTAGCGGGTCGTGCGGGTGCGTCCGACGACGCCGCCGACGTACTCAGACAGCGCTGCGGGCGCGGGTGCGAGCGTTGCGGCGCTTGAGGGCGCGACGCTCGTCCTCGCTCATGCCGCCCCAGACGCCGGCGTCCTGACCGGTCTCCAGAGCCCAGCTCAGGCATTCGGCGGTCACCGGGCAGCGCTGACAGACGAGCTTGGCATCGGCGACCTGCGCGATGGCCGGGCCGCTGGTGCCCACCGGGAAGAACAGTTCCGGGTCCTCATCGCGGCAGATGGCATTGTGACGCCAGTCCATGTCAGTTCTCCTTGAAAATATGCTCCTGTGCACGCTCGACGACGCGCAGAGAGGCTTTAATGGGTATTTTTTCGGGCTGTGGAACAGCAGGTGCTTCACCTAGCAAGCGCTCTCCGAAGGGCGCACATGGGGGTGCCGTTTTGCTGTCTGTAACCGTTGTACTAGCCTGCCGACGGCTTTGGCTAGAGCTATCGGTTGATTGCCGAATAAGTCACAAGGGGTTGGCAAGGAGGTGAATCCATGCTTACCAGGCGGTAGCGGCGCTGTGACCTGCGTGTATCAGTTGGGTGTCGGCTCCGGTCGAGCCGCTGCGACGTGCAACACATTTGTGCGGCAACCGAAGTTCATCTGGGTGAATCGGCCCAGATAATCGCCGTCCATCTGAACGTCGGCGGGTTCGTCGCCGGTGAAACGAACCCATTCCACATCGTCGTCGCGGTAGAGATGTGCCGCGTGCGGATCGTCGACACCGCGCAGCAGCTGGCTGCCCAGCAGGATGTTGCGGCTCGGGGAGATGCTGGTCGCCGCGAAGATCCCGAGGCCGCTGTCGAAGGTGGTGGTCGGATTGGTGGCGATCGGGCGGGTGCCGAAATACGTCCACGGGCCGGTATTGCTGACGAAGCCGAAGCGCACGCCGGTGATCGGCTCCCGATCCGGCACGGTCACCGTGAAGGCCGGCGGGACCACCTTCGGTGAGAAGAAGGCCGCCAGCGTGGTGCGGAAGTAGAGCTGGGCGGTGGCCTTCTTGCCTGCGCGCCGTTTGTCTTCCATCCGCCGCACGACGATCGCGTCCATGCCCATGCCGCAGTTGAACAGGAACCACCGGTTCAGGGTGTGGCCCAGACTGATCGGGCGGCGACTTCCGGCGTCGAGCAGCTTGATCAACTGGGCCGTCGCCACGATCGGATCGCGGTCGATGCCGAGTGCGCGGGCGAAGACGTTGGCACTTCCGCCGGGCACCACGCCGAGCGCGGGGAGGGCGGCCGGGTCGACCGGGTCGGATCGATCGGGCGTCCCGAGGAGGCCGTTGACCACCTCGTTCACGGTGCCGTCGCCGCCGTGCACCACGATCGCGTCGTAGCCTTCGGCTGCCGCGCGGGCGCCCAGCTCGCCGGCGTGGCCGCGGTGCGTGGTGTGCTCGACGTCGACGTCGTAGCGTGCGCTCAGCGTGTTCGCCAGGGTGTCTCGACCGGCTGGGGTCGTGAAGGTGGCAAACGGATTGGTGACCAGCATGACGCGCACGATTGAACAGCTTACCGATGGTCTCCGGCGGCCACCGCCGCGGAGTGGGCAACGGGGGGCCGCGCGGGCGGTCGCGGCCTGCCGGTGAGCGGCCGCCGAGTGTGCGTATTTCGGATCCGGCAATAAGCTGGGCAGCGTGAGCACTCCCGATTCGGCATCACCGGTACCCCTGCCCCTGCGCTGCGCGGGCGGGCTCGTCGCCCTCCAGGGCGCGGCCGGAGTGGCCGTGGCGATCTATCTGGTCATGCGCGCCGCGGGCGGCAACCATCACGAGGACTTCATCAGCGGCTACGGCACCGCGCTGTGGTTCGTCTTGATCGGCGGCGGAGTGTTGGCCGGTGGCCTGGCCATCTATCGGGGGCGACGGTGGGGGCGCGCGATCGGCGTCATCACCCAGATCCTGTTGGCCCCGGTGGGGTGGTCGCTGCTCACCGACAGTCACCTGCCGGTGATCGGGGCCCCGATCATGGCGCTGGTCGTGGTGATCCTCGGCCTCATCTTCGCGCCCGTCTCCCAGCAGTACCTGGCCGCCGACAGCTTTCCCCCGGACGCATGAGATGACCCACGCCTGAGTTCGGTGTGCGCGGCCGCACACTAGGGTTGGGGCCATGACGCGTACGCTCGCCATCGCGAACCAGAAGGGTGGGGTCGCCAAGACCACCACCACCGCCTCCGTCGGGGCCGCCCTCGCCGATCAGGACGTCTCCGTTCTGGTGGTGGACCTGGATCCGCAAGGCTGCCTGACCTTTTCGCTCGGACACGACCCGGACACGCTCACCAAATCGGTGCACGACGTGTTGATCGGCGCCCAGGACATCGCCGATGTGCTGCTCGACACCGAAGACAACGTGACCCTGCTGCCGGCCACCATCGACTTGGCCGGTGCCGAGGCGCTGCTGCTGATGCGGCCGGGCCGGGAGTACGCCCTCAAGCGGGCACTGGCCGAGGTGGCGCAGGACTACGACGTGATCCTCATCGACTGCCCGCCGTCGTTGGGGGTGCTGACGCTCAACGGGCTGACCGCCGCCGACGAGGTGGTGGTGCCGCTGCAGTGCGAGACCCTGGCGCACCGCGGGGTGGGCCAGTTGCTGCGCACGGTCACCGAGGTCCAGCAGATCACCAATCCCGACCTGAAGCTGCTGGGCACCGTGGCCACCCTCTTCGACGCGCGCACCACGCACAGTCGGGACGTGCTCTCGGACGTGTCCGACCGCTACGACCTGCCGGTGCTCTCCCCGCCGATCCCGCGCACCGTGCGTTTCGCCGAGGCCTCGGCCTCGGGTGCCTCGGTGATGCGCGGCCGGAAGAACAAGGGCGCCACCGCCTATCGCGAACTGGCCGAGAACCTCCGGAAGCACTGGGCCGGGCAGCCGCTGGCGACCTTCGAATTCACCGACTGAGCCGGTCGGCTCACTCGGCGGGCGGACCCAGGACGACGATCTCGTCGCCGCGCTGCTCGATCACGTACGGGCCGAGGGTGCGCAGCGACACCACGCCGCGGTAGTCGCCGCGGTCCACCGGCACGCGCCGCAGTTCCCGGCCGGTGACCGGATCGCGGACGCTGATCGCCCCGTCGACCGGGATCAGCAGACCGGTGGCCAACTCGCCGGGCCCGAGGGTGTCGGTGATCTGTACGCGGGCCTCACCGGTGTTGCTGTCGAGCACCAGGGTGGAGCGGCCGGTCCAGTAGGTGGTCAACGCCTGGGCGGTGAGCGGATGACTCCGAGCCGGAGGCACCCTCTCGCCGTCGACCGAACGCGCGCCGCGTTCGACCGCGTCGGTGCCGAACGTGCGCACCGTGGGGTCGGGCCGATCCGTGGCACCGCCGCCGTCGTACACCGTGACGATGGAGTCGGTGGCGGCGATGACCGCCGGGGGAGCGCCCTGCGCGGAGGTGGTGATCAATTCCGAACCCCACTCGCGGATCTTCTCGTCCTCGGTGAGCGTCGCCGAGAGCACCGTCAGCCGGTAGCCCTCGTCGCGGGCACAGCGCTCGATGATCGCCACCCGGCTGTCCCCGGAGACCGCCGAGTGCAGGCGGCACGCGTCCCGATTCGGCGCCACGTCCGGGTTGACCGGTGCGTCCACGCGCCCGTACTCGATACCGCGCACCAGATTGGTGCCCCAGGTCTCGAGGCGGGTGTCGCCGGCGGCCAGGGCGAAGGTCTGGTCGTAGGACAGCGTGATGGCGTCGTCGGCGTCGCTGGTTCGGTTCCCGCGCCGCTCGCCGGTGTTCGCGTCGAGCGCGGTCACCTCGCTGCAGCCGCGGCTGTTGCGGTACACGCCCAGGGCTTCGTTGTTGCCGCCGGGCCAGGCGGCGATGGCCGCACACAGCGGTGCCTCGCGACGGTAGCTCCAGAGGGCCCGGCCGGTCGCCGGATCGCGCCCGGCCATGGTGCCGCCGTCGCCGGTGACCACGGTGGCCTTACCGACGGCGGGGACGTCCGTCGCCGGTGAGGGTGCACGCCACAGCTCCCGGTAGGCGGTCGGGAGACTCTCGGTGGGCAGCAGTGCGACCGGCTCCTCGGTGGCCGTACGCAGCTCGGTGGTCCGGGCCGGAGCCGTCCACCACAGCAGGACGCCCGCAAGCACGACCAGCACGACGATCACCGCCGTGATCGTCAGATCCAGGCGGGTGCGGCGTTCGGGCGCGATGCGGGCGGCCACAGAGGAGGTGTCGGTCGGCGCTACTCGGCCGAACCGGCAGTCGCCGTCGACGCCGCGGCGTCACCGGCGCTGCTGGTCCGACGACGGCGGCGCCGGCGCGGACGCGTCGGGCCGCCCTCGGCGGCCTCGGTCGTGCTGTCGCCGGCCGTTGCCGGGGCAGCGGCGGACTCGGTCGTGGTCGACGCAGCGTTGTCGGCGGACGCCGACTGGCCGCCGCGGGTGCGGCGACGGGCCCGAGCCGGACGGTCGGTGCGCGGCTCCCGCTCCCGACGCGGTTCACGACGCTCGCCCGACCGCGCGGCGGCGGGGGCGCCGATCCGGCCGGTGGCCTCGGCGGGCACGCCGAGCTCGGACTGCAGTCGCTCGGACGTGGAGTAGGTCTCCACCGGCTCCGGCATGCCCAGGCCGAGTGCCTTGTCGATCAGCTCCCAGCGGTGCAGCTCGTCCCAATCGACGAAGGTGATGGCGATACCGGTGCGGCCGGCGCGGCCGGTACGGCCGATCCGGTGCACGTACGTCTTGTCGTCCTCGGGGCACTGGTAGTTGATCACGTGCGTCACATCGTCGATGTCGATGCCGCGCGCGGCCACATCGGTGGCCACCAGCACGTTGATGCTGCCGTCGCGGAAGCGGCCCAGCGCCTTCTCGCGCGCCACCTGCCCGAGGTCGCCGTGCACGGCGCCCACCGAGAAGCCGCGCTCGGCCAGGTCGTCGGCGACCTTCTGGGCGGTCCGCTTGGTGCGGGTGAAGATCATCGTCGCGCCGCGGCCGTCGGCCTGCAGGATCCGGGCCACGAGTTCGGCCTTGTCCAGGGCGTGCGCGCGGTAGACGTACTGGGTGGTGCGCTCGTGCACGGCGGAGTCGTTGGCCTGCTCGGCGCGGATGTGCGTGGGCTGGGTCAGGAAGGTGCGGGCCAGTGTCACGATCGGTCCCGGCATGGTGGCCGAGAACAGCATGGTCTGGCGCGGGGTGGGCAGGGCGCCCATGATGCGCTCGATGTCCGGCAGGAAGCCCAGGTCGAGCATCTCGTCGGCCTCGTCGAGCACCAGGATCTGGACCTTGCCGAGGACCAGGTGGCCCTGCTGGGCGAGGTCGAGGAGGCGGCCCGGGGTGCCGACGACCACGTCGACGCCGGACTGCAGCTCGGCGATCTGCGAGTCGTACGGGCGGCCGCCGTAGATCGAGGTCAGCTTCAGCGGACGGTTGGCGACGGTGTCGCTGCCGGACGCGGTCAGCGCGTCGACCGAGACGCCCTTGGCGGCGGTCTGCAGGTCCTCGTACACCTGGACGCACAGCTCGCGGGTCGGGACGATGATGAGGGCGCGCGGGGTGCCGTCGAGGGGGCGCAGGCCGAGCTCG
This sequence comes from Gordonia phosphorivorans, assembly GCF_042432625.1. Taxonomy (NCBI): domain Bacteria; kingdom Bacillati; phylum Actinomycetota; class Actinomycetes; order Mycobacteriales; family Gordoniaceae; genus Gordonia; species Gordonia phosphorivorans. Next base: position 121,615 of record NZ_JBHLWV010000012.1, read on the forward strand.
GTGGCGTGCACCAGGCGGTGCAGGAGCGGGATGCCGAAGCCGTAGGTCTTGCCCATGCCGGTGCGAGCCTGGCCGATCAGGTCGCTGCCGGCCAGGGCCAGTGGCAGCGTGAGTTCCTGAATCGCGAAGGTGCGTTCCTTGCCGTCGGCCTCGAGGGCGGCGACGATGGCCGCGTCGACGCCGAGTTCGGCGAACGTGGGCGCCTGATGGCCCTCGTCGACGATGGTGGTCTGCACGTCGTCGGTCGTGTCTGTGGGGATTGCGGAAGTGCTGGTATCCGTGGTCATGATGATTTTTTTCGGTGCCTCTCGGGTGCGTCGTGCACGCACACGTCAAGCTCCACGGGTCCCGGCAGAACGCGGTGGGTCGCCGGCGTGAGCGATCTTGGTGCGCGCTCAAAGTTCGACGAGCACAGCGGAAATCTCCCGGCTGCGGCCTTCGTCTGGTCACAGTGTACCCGGTTGCCTACGCTGACTCCCATGCCGAATACGCCCGCAGCGCCCGCGAACCCCGTTGTCACGACCCTCTACGAGATCTTCCTCGCCGGCGAGTACGCCGCCGTGGAGCGGTTGACAGCCGAGTCAGCGATGGCCCCGACCACCGCGGATCGGGTGGCGCTGATGGCGATGACGGGCTCGGAGATCGAGCACTTCGGGGTCCTGGCCGCGCAGATCGAGGGCGCCGGGCGCGATGTGGCGGCGGCGGTCGACGAGCACATCGACGTCTTTCACCGGTACCACCGGGTCACCGACCCCTCCACCTGGCTGGAGGTGCTGGTCAAGATGTACATCGGCGACGGCATGTCGGCGGACTTCTTCGCCGAGATGGTCGACCGGCTTCCCGTCGAGGCCCACGACGTGTTCCACGAGGTGATGGCGAGCACCGCGTCGTCGGATTGGGCGTGCGACCAGGTGCGCGCGGCCGTGGCGGCCGACCCCCGGGTGGCGGCCCCGCTGACGCTGTGGGCGCGTCGTCTCCTGGGCGAGGCGATCACGCACGTGCAGTGGGTCCTCGCCGAGGATCCGAACGTGACCGATCTCCTGTTCTCCGGGACCGGGTCCCTGACCGACGTGGCGGGGTTCTTCGATTCGATCGCGCAGCGACACGGCGAGCGTATGCGCGCCCTCGGCTTGGCGTGAGTGCGGCCGGGCTGCAGTAGGATTCGTGACCATGAGCGTTGAGGTCAAAATCGGTATCGAGAACACCGCACGGGAACTGTCGCTGTCGTCGGCAGAGGCGGCGGACAAGGTCTACGCGGCCGTCACCGCGGCGTTGGCTGCCGCCGACGGCGTGCTGGAACTGACCGACGACAAGGGCGTCCGCATTCTGGTGCCCGCGGGCAAGATCTCCTACGTCGAGGTCGGCAGCTCGGAGAGTCGCCGGGTGGGCTTCGGAGCCACCTAGTCGGAAGTCGCTGCGGCGTCGCTGCCTTCGGTAGCGGCGCCGTTCGCATCGGTACCGCTGCCGTCGAGGCCGCCGCCGTCCAGGCCTTCGCCGTCGAGGCCGCCGCCCTCGATCCGGGGCACTCCGGACAGTCCGTGCCACAGCAGAGCGACGGTCACGTCCACCGCTTCGGCCTTCTCGATCGGCCGGTTGGCCTCCAGCCAGTAGCGTGCGTTCACCTGACTGGCGCCGACCATGCCGGCGGCGAGCATGCGGGAGCGGTGCGGATCGAGGCCCGAGTCGGTCATCACGAGGCCGTAGACCGCGTCCACGCAGGCCTCGGTCGCGCCCTCCACTCGGCGGATCACGGCGGGATCCTTGGCATCGGAGGAGAAGATCAGGCGGTAACCGGAGTTGTCCTCGTCGATGAAGTCGAAGAAGGCGCCGACGGCCGCGCGCACGCGCCGGTGATTGTCGGTGGTGGTCAGCAGCGCCCGGTTCACGTCGGACACCAGCTTTTCCGCGTGCGAGTCGACCACGGCGATGTACAGGTCGAGCTTGGACGGAAAGTGCTGGTACAGAACTGGTTTGCTGACGCCCGCGGCGGACGCGATCTCGTCCATGCCGGCGGAGTGGTAGCCGCGTTCGACGAAGATCTCGCTCGCCGCATCCAGGAGTTGGCGGCGGCGAGCGCTGCGCGGGAGACGAGTGCTGCTCCGGTATTGTGCGGCGCCAGCGGCGCCCGATGAAGCAGAGAAATCAGCGGCAGACATGGCTAGCAGAGTACTCGCCGTCGAGGCGGCGACGAACCGGGTGGCTGCCGGTCCGACGGGGTGGATGCGGTGCGTGGGCATTGTCTTGTGAGACAGTTGGGACGTGACTGGTACACCTTCGCCCGGCCCGGTGCGTCCCCGACGCCCGCGGCCGGATCAGCCGTTGCGTGCCCGTTGGGATCCGATCGGCGAGCGCGATGAGACCGCACCGGAGCGCCAACGCGGCGCGGTCGGCAGTTTTGTGCACGCCTACGGGTGGCGCGCCTACGCCATCGGTGTGCTCGCCGTGCTGACCGTCGTGCTGCTGGTCGTGACCATCACCGACGACGGCAGCGGCGACACGCAGGTCGCCGCACCGATCGATCCGAAGGCGCGCAACGTGGACGTCGCGCAGGAGACCACCGCCATCGGTGCGCCCACCGCCGACATCGCGGCCGCGGCACTGCCCGCCGGTGCGCTGCCGGCCGGCGGCCCCTTCACCGCGAAGGGGGAGCGGGTCTTCTCCATCGTGCCCGGCACCACCGACAAGCTGGGCACGGGCAACGAGGTCTACACCTACACCGTGGAGGTGGAGGACGGCCTGAACCCGCAGAACTTCGGCGGCGACAAGAGCTTCGCCAAGCTCGTCGACGCGACGCTGGCCAATCCGAAGAGCTGGATCGGCGGCGGCAAGGTGGCGTTCCGGCGGATCGACAAGGGCGAGCCGGATCTGCGGATCTCGCTGACCTCGCCGCAGACCTCCCGCGAGCTGTGCGGCTATCAGATCAAGCTGGAGACCTCGTGCTTCTACCCGCCGGACGGCCGGGTGGTGCTCAACGAGGCGCGGTGGGTGCGCGGCGCGTCGGCCTTCGGCGGCGACGACGTGGCCTACCGGCAGTACCTGATCAACCACGAGGTGGGCCACGGCATCGGCTACGAGCATCACCTGCCCTGCGAGGTGAACGGCGGGCTGGCGCCGATCATGATGCAGCAGACCTTCGGTACCGCCAACAGCGAGATCATGGCGCTCGATCCAGACATGAAGGCCAACCGCACGTACACCTGCCGACCGAGCGCCTGGCCCTACCCGGACAAATGAACCCGCTGCCCCCGCTGGTGGAGCCGGGCGCCGAGCTCACTCCCGGTGAGATCGCCCGGTACAGCCGACACCTGATCATCCCGGAGGTCGGCACGGTGGGGCAGCGCCGCCTCAAGAACGCGCGCGTCCTGGTGATGGGGGCCGGCGGTCTCGGATCGCCGACCCTGCTGTACCTGGCGGCCGCGGGCGTGGGCACCCTCGGGATCGTCGATTTCGACGTCGTCGACGAGTCCAATCTGCAACGGCAGATCATGCACGGCGTGGCCGACGTCGGTCGGGCCAAGACCGAGTCGGCGCGGGAGGCGATCGCCGCCATCAACCCCCTGGTGGACGTGCACGTGCACGACCTCCGGCTCACCACCGACAACGCGGTGGAGCTGTTCGGCCGGTACGACCTGATCCTGGACGGCACCGACAACTTCGCCACCCGCTACCTGGTCAACGATGCCGCGGCGCTGGCGCACCGGCCGTACGTGTGGGGGTCGATCTTCCGGTTCTCCGGGCAGGTCTCGGTATTCTGGGAAGACGCCCCCGACGGCCGCGGCTGCAACTATCGGGACCTGTATCCGCAGGCACCGCCCGCCGGACTCGTCCCGTCGTGCGCCGAGGGCGGCGTCTTCGGGCTGCTGTGCGGCACCATCGGATCCCTGATGGGCACCGAGGCCGTCAAGTTGATCTGCGGCATCGGCGACCCGTTGCTCGGGCGCCTGCTGATCTACGACGCCCTCGCGATGACTCACCGCACCGTCCGCTTCGCGCAAGATCCCGAGCGCACGCCGATCACCGAACTGATCGACTACGAGCAGTTCTGCGGCCTCGGTCCGACCGGCGACGACGCGGTGGCCGACGACGACACCGTCACCCCCGAGCAGCTGCGCGCCGAACTCGACAGCGCCGACCCGCCGGTGCTGATCGACGTCCGGGAACCGGTGGAGTTCGACATCGTGCACCTGCCCGGCGCCCGGCTGGTGCCGCGCGGCGGCATCGTCTCCGGTGCCGCGCTGGCCGACATCCCGCACGACCGGCGCGTGGTGCTGTACTGCAAGACCGGGATCCGCTCGGCGGAGGCGCTGGCCGCGCTGCACCGGGCAGGTCTGGACCGAGTGGTGCACCTGCAGGGCGGAATCGCGGCCTGGGCGCAGCGAGTGGATCCGGAACTGCCCACCTACTGATCCGAACCCTCGAGGGCGCCGCGTCGGGTGGTGTCGCCCGGACCGACGACGCGCGGTCGGTGTGGCACCCCGACGGCGGCGGCTGACCTGGGTAGTCTGTGACATCGTGACCACGATCGCCGCGCCACCGGAACAGGTGTTGACCACCTTCGGTCTGACCGCGCACCCGCCCATCGCCATGGAGAGCAGCGGCGTGATCGGCTGGCGCGTCGGGGAGGTGGTCCTGTCCCTGGTGCCCGACCACGCGCGCGCGGCCTGGTCGGCGAACGCCCGCGAGAATCTTTACGTCGAGGGCATGCGGATCGCACGACCGCTGCGCGCCTCCGACGGTCGCTACGTGGTGTCCGGCTGGCGTGCCGACACCTATGTGGCCGGGAGCCCGGAACCGCGATACGACGAAGTGCTGGCCGTGGCCGACCGGCTCAACGGCGCGCTCGCGAAGGTGGAGCGCCCGCGCTTTCTGCTGCAGCCGCCCGCGCCGCCCTTCGACGACGTGGACGTCTTCAACGCCGCCGACCGCGGGGCGTGGGAGGAGTCGCCGCTGCGCTCGGCCCGCGGGGCCGGCATGCCCGCCCCGACCGGGGACGACGGCGAAGCCTCCGTGGCGGCCATCAACGAGCTCGCCAGCCTGCGCCGGCCGGTGCGGATGTCCCAGCAAGTGGTGCACGGCGACCTCTTCGGGACGGTGCTGTTCGCCGGCGCCGCGGCCCCGGCGATCACCGACATCGTTCCGTACTGGCGACCGGCCTCGTGGGCCTCGGCGGTCGTCGTGGTGGACGCGCTGGCCTGGGGCGGTGCCGACGACGAGATCATCGACCGGTGGTCGCACCTGGAGGAGTGGCCGCAGATGCTGCTGCGCGCCACCATGTTCCGGCTCGGCGTGCATGCGCTGCACCCCCGGTCCACCGCCGGGGCGCTGCCCGGTCTGCTCAGCGTGGTCGACAAGGTCCGCCTCATCGTCTAGCTCGCGGCAGACACCGGCGAACCCTCTGAAGGTGTGCGCGGTGCTCGGGACCCGTTCTTGTCGTAGGTCGGGTCTAACGTAGGTGTAGAACACCAGATCCAACAGGTGTGCTGACTCACTCGGGGAGGTGAGTAGCCATGACCCAGCGAACCGCGACCGCGTGGTCGGCGCCGTCCCTGAGGAAGACGAAGACCGCGATGAGCCTCCGTACTGAGCACGATCCACCGGCTCGTCGGGAACGTGGCGATACGTCGGCCTGCTCAGGGAGTCAGGCGGGCACGGCACTCGCGAAGCAGGATGCGGCCGTCGCGGATCGGCACACCCTCCTCGCGCAGCAGGTCGAGTTGGCGGGCGGCCTTCTCGGTGCTCGGCCGACCGGACGCCGGGACCACCCGCTGCCACGGCAGGTCCGCGCCGTCGGTCCGCAGGATCCAGCCCACCTGACGCGGATTGGTGAGACCGACCGCGTCGGCGAGGTCGCCGTAGGTGCTCACCCGGCCGGGCGGTATCGCCGCGATCAGGGCGCGGACCGCTTCGATCTGCGCGTCACTGATCCGGGACATCGGCTACAGCACCTCCCGAATCAGCGCCGCCACCGTCTCCGGGGCGAGGAAGGGCACCATGTGCTCGGTGTCGACCCGGGTCACCCGCACGCTGTCGCCGCGTTCGGCGGCGCACCGGGCGAGGAAGTCGGCGGTCACGAAGGGCGGCTGCACGCGCTCGGCCACCACGATCCGAGTGGGCACATGCGGTGGCGGCAACAGGGCGGGGCGGGCCAGTTCGCTCCAGGCCGTCGCGGCCGCCGGAGCGCACACCCGCCACGCGACGCCGTCACCGGTCGCGATCAGGTGGTCGACGATCTCGCCGTCCAGGATCTCCGCGGGCACCGCGGCCCACCCCTCGGCGCGTTTGGCGGCCTGCGCGGCCGCGGCATCGGGGTAGCCCCAGTAGGTGACGCTGTTCTGCGCCATCTCCAGCGCGAACTCGGGTGCCAGACCCTGCGCGGGGTCGAGCAGGACCAGGCCCTTGACCAGATCCGGGCGGTCGTGCGCCAAGCGCAGCGCCACGGCGCTGCCGAAGGAGTGCGCCACCACCACCAGCGGACGACGATCGGTCGGCACATGGGCGTCGACGGCCGCGGCCACCGCCGACGCGTGATCCTCGATCGACCACGGCGGCGTCCACGGCGAATGCCCATGGCCGAGCAGGTCCGGCGCCACGATGCGCACCTGCGGCACCAGCGGTGCCAGGTGCTCCCACCGTTTGCCGTGCCCGGTGAGGCCGTGCAGGGCCAGCACGGTCGGCGCATCGGTGGGACCGAACTCATAGGTGTGCAGGGCGGAGGCCATGCCCTCAGTGTCGCAGGCACATGCTTCCATGGGCGTATGACCACCGCGCAGACTCGACTGATCGCCTCCCCGGCGCCGTTCGAGCTGCCCGCCCGCACCTGGCCCGAAGCCGCCCAGGCGCTGTTGGCGCCGGGGCATCAGGCGGACCCGGAACGCCCGTGGCGTCCCTACCGGGTGCGCGGCGGGCCGGGCACCGGCAAGACGGCGCTGCTGGTCGACGTGGCCGTCGCTCGGCTGCTCGACGATGCCGCCGATCCGGAGTCGGTGCTGGTCTTGACCGCCAATCGGCGATCGGCCACCGCCGTACGCACCGAGATCACCCGCCGGGTGCTCGCCGCGGGGCAGTCGCGCACCGGCGCCGCACTCCGCGAGCCGCTGGTGCGGACCGTCCATTCGTACGCGTTCGCGGTGCTGCGGCTGCAGGCCAGTGCGCACGGCAATCCGCCGCCCCGGTTGATCACCGGTTCCGAGCAGGACGTGATCCTGCGCGAGCTGCTGGCCGGCGACCTCGAAGACGGGGCGGGCTACTGGCCGGCCGCACTGCGCCCGGCGTTGGCCACCGACGGCTTCGCGCAGGCGCTGCGTGACCTGTTGATGCGTGCGGCCGAACGCGGTCTGGGACCGGAAGACCTGACGGCCTTGGGGCGCAAGCACTCTCGAGACGAATGGGTGGCCGCCGGCCGCGCCTTCGCGCAGTACGAACAGACCATGCTGCTGCGCGGTGCGGTCGGTATCGACTCGCCCGAAGCCGGACCGCAAGCGGTGGATGCGGCCGAACTGGTGGGTTCGGCGCTGTCGGCCTTCGCGCTGGAGCCGCACCTGCTGACCGAGCAGCGGGCCCGGATCCGCCACCTGCTGGTCGACGACGCCCAGCACCTGGATCCGCAGGCGGCCCGACTGGTGGAGCTGATCGGCACCGGCACCGACCTGACCGTGATCGCCGGTGACCCCGACCAGTCGATCTACTCGTTCCGCGGGGCCAGCCCCCGATTCTTCGCCGACCTGCCCGACGGCCGGGACGTCCTGCTCAGGCAGGGCCACCGCGGCGCGGGGGAGGTCACGACGGTCGGTCGCGCACTGGCCGCACGCCTGCCGGGTGCGCGCTCGCAGCCGTTCCCCGAGCCGGCCGCGGGCACCGGCGCCGCCTCGGTGCGCGTCTTCTCCTCCAGTGCCAAGGAGGCCACCGCCGTCGCGGACGTGCTGCGGCGCGCGCATCTGTTCGACGACGTGCCGTGGTCGCAGATGGCCGTCATCGTCCGGTCGGTGCCCCGCGCACTGCCCGCGCTGCGTCGAGCCTTCTCCTCGGCCGGGGTGCCGGTGGTGACCCCGACCAGCGATCTCCCGCTGTTCCGGCAGCGCGCGGTGGAGGCGTTCGCGCTGGCTCTGCGTGCCGGCAGCAGTTCGACCGCACTCGGCCCGGACGAGGTGATCACCCTGCTGTCGGGCCCCATCGGGGCGGCCGGTCCCGGGCAGCTGCGTCGTCTCCGGCGCGGCATTCGGCGGCTCCACGAGGAGGGCGCGGTCGTGTCCGCCGACCTCGCCGACAGCCCCTCCGGAACCCCCGACGTCGCCGACGGTCCGCCCGATTCGCTCACCGCCCTGGCTGCGGCGCTCGCCGAACCCGAGCGCGGCGGCCCCTACCTGGCCGGTCTCACCGAGTTCGAGGCGCAGCCGCTGGCCCGGACCCTCAAGGTGGTGCAGGCCGTTCGGGCGGCCGAGCGCGGCGGACTGGGCGTGGAGGAGACGCTGTGGCGGGCCTGGCAGGCTTCCGGCCTGGAACGCACGTGGCTGCGACGGTCGCTGCGCGGGGACCGTGCCGGCGGACAGGCCGATCGCGACCTGGACGCCATGCTGGCGCTGTTCGAGGCGGCCGCGGCGTACACCGACAACGTCCCGGCCGGCGGTTTGAGCGGCTTCCTGCACTACCTGAGCCAGCTGCAGATTCCCCGCGAGTCACGCACCCCGACCGCCGCCGCGGACGCGGTGCAGCTGCTGTCCGCGCATTCGGCGGCGGGCCGCGAATGGGAGGTGGTGGCCGTGGCCGGCGTGCTCGACGGACTGTGGCCGTCGTTGCGCAGCCGCGGCAGCGTGCTCGGCACCCCCGCGCTCCTGGACGTCCTCGACGGCCTCGACGAGCAGGCCGTGGACACGGTCTCGCGCAACGCCCAGCTGCTGGCCGACGAACGCCGACTGCTGCTGGTGGCGTGCACCCGCGCCCGGCGGCACCTGCTGGTGACCGCGGTGGAGGACGGCACCGGGGATGCCTCGCCGTCTCGATTCGTGCCCGAGATCGCCGACGCGCTCGGCGGCTACGGCGCCGACCACCACCTGCACGGCGACCAATCCGACGAGGTGCCGCTCGACGGCGGGATCCGGCGTCTGCTGTCGCTGCCGTCGATGGTGGCCGAGCTGCGTGCGGCTCTCACCGATCCGGAGACCGGCGACCAGCGGCGGGCCGCGGCGGCCGCGCTGCTTGCCGAACTGGCCGACGCGGAAGTGCCCAGCGCCGCGCCGCAGCAGTGGTACGGCCTGTTGGACCCGTCCAGCGGGGCGCCGCTGTGGACACCCGAGCAGGGCGCGTTGACGCTGTCGCCGTCGACGGTCGACTCGCTCAGCCGCTGTTCGCTGCGGTGGATGCTCGAACGCCACGGCGGGCGCGACGGTGACGCGGAACCGGCGATCACCGGAACCCTGGTGCACACGCTGGTGCAGGCGGTGGCCGGACAGCTCGACCATGCCGAGGTCACCAAGGCCCTGCACGAGATCTGGGATCGTGTCGCCTCACCCGCCGCGTGGTTCAGCGAGCGGGAACTGCGTCGGGCGGAGACCATGCTGACCAATTTCCGGGACTGGCTGGAGTATTCGCGGTCCGAGCTCGCCGAGGCGGCCGTCGAGGTGGCCTTGACCGCCGCGGTGCCGCCGGGCGTCGACGCCGACGGACGGCCCGACGACCTGCCGGTCACCCTCACCGGGCGCATCGATCGGCTGGAGACCGACGAACTGGGCCGACCGGTGGTGATCGACGTGAAGACCGGGAAGAGCGTGATCACGGCGGCCGACGCGGCCGCGCACCCGCAGCTGGCGGCCTACCAGCTGGCGCTGCTGCTGGGCGGGGTGGAGGGGCTGCCGGCGGGCACCACCGGCGGCGGGCGCCTGGTGTACGTGGCCACGCCCAATCGCAAGACCGGTGCCGCCGAACGAGTGCAGGAGCCGCTGACCCCGGAACAGGTGGACGAATGGGTGGGCGTGGTGCGCCGCGCCGCGCGGGCCAGCGTCGGCCCCGGTTTCGTCGCGGCCACCAACTCCGGCTGCCAGCACTGCGGACTGGTCACCAGCTGCCCCGCGCAGCTGCGCGGAAAGGCGGTCATCGATGACTGACACCGGTGCGCCGCTGATCGGCGCGCGCGTGCTGGCGGCCGCGCTCGGCCTGCCGCCGCCCACCGACGAGCAAGTGGAGGTGATCGAGGCGCCGCTGGAGCCGATGCTGGTGGTGGCCGGTGCCGGTGCGGGCAAGACCGAGACCATGGCCTCGCGCGTGGTGTGGTTGGTGGCCAACCGACTGGTGGCGCCCGACGAGATCCTCGGCCTCACCTTCACGCGGAAGGCGGCCAGCGAACTCGGCGCGCGCATTCGCCGTCGACTGGCCATGCTCGCCGGATCGACGGCGCTGTACGACTGGGATCCCGGCGGCGAGCTGACGCAGGTCCTGCGCAGCGCCGACGCCGAGGTGAGCACCTATCACGCCTACGCCGGTCGCCTGATCGCCGACTACGGGCTGCTGCTGCCGGTGGAGCCGTCGGCCACCCTGCTCAGCGAGACCGAGCTGTGGCAGCTGGCCTTCTCCGTGGTCACCTCCTGGCCGCACGCGCTCAACACCACCAAGGTGCCCTCGAGCGTCACCGAGACGGTGCTGAACCTGTACTCGGAGATGGCCGAGCATCTGGTGGACGACGAGGCGATCGGCGCCGCGGGCACGGACCTGCACCGCATGATCGACACCCTGCCCAAGGGGCCCCGGCAGCGCGCCGAGCCCAGCCAGGCCCTGCGCGGGGTGCAGGCGGTGATCGACGAGCGGCGGGAGTTCCTGCCGCTGGTCGCGGCGCTGCGGGACAAGATGACCGAGCAGGGCGCCCTGGACTTCGGCAGCCAGATGTCGTTGGCCGCGCGGCTGGTCACCACCCACCCGGAGGTGGTGGCGACCGAACGCGGCGGCATTCGGGCGGTGCTGCTCGACGAGTACCAGGACACCGGTCATTCGCAGCGACTGCTGCTGTCGGCACTGTTCGGCGGGGCCGGGCAGACACCAGTCGCGGTGACCGCGGTGGGCGATCCGATCCAATCGATCTACGGGTGGCGCGGGGCCTCGGCCGCGAACCTCCCGCGCTTCGCACACGACTTCCCGCGGCCCGACGGGCACGGGCAGTGGGCGCCCGCGCACCGGCGCGAGCTGCTGACCAGCTGGCGCAACTGCCGGGGCACGCTGTATCTGGCCAACGAGGTGTCGGCGCAGCTGCGGGCGCGCGGGGTTCCGGTGTCCACGCTCCGCCCGCGCGACGGCGCCCCCGAGGGTGCGGTGCGGCTGGCGCTCACCGAGACCGTCGAGGACGAGCGTCGCTGGATCGCCGATCACCTGGAGGCCGCCTACCGCGCGGCCGAGGACGCCGGCCAGAAGCCGCCGACGGCGGCGGTGCTGGTGCGCCGCAACGAGGATTCCGCGCCGATGGCCGCCGAGATCTCCGCGCGCGGCATCCCGGTCGAGGTGGTCGGCATCGGCGGTCTGCTGCACGTCCCGGAGATCACCGACATCGTGGCCACGCTGTCGCTGATGGCCGACCCGATGGCCGGCACCGCCGCCATGCGTCTGCTCACCGGGGCCCGGTGGCAACTCGGCGCCGCCGACCTGGCGGCGCTGTGGCAGCGGGCACGGGAGTTGGCCGCGCGGCGGCAGGACCCGGTCTCGGGCACGGTCTCCACCCGCGAACAGCTCGATTCGGCGCTCGCCTCGGCCCTGCCCGCCGAGGCCGTCGACGCGGCGGGCCTGGGCGATGCCCTGGTCGATCCGGGCGACGGCAAGCGGTACACCGCGGCCGGCTACCAGCGGGTGCGGGCGTTCGGGCGGGAACTGGAACGGTTGCGTCGACGGATCGGGCAGCCGCTGCCGGAACTGGTCGCGGACGTGGAACAGACCATCGGCGTGGCGGTGGAGGCGCAGCTGCGGGCCCGCCGGATGCGCGGGAAGATCACCGGGCGCGAGCACCTGGACGCCTTCGCCGAGTACGTGGCGGCCTACGCCGAGCGACCCGGGGCGACGCTGCCCGGCCTGCTGAGCTTCCTCGAGGCCGCCGAGTCGGTGGAGAAGGGACTGGAAGCCGGACAGGTGGAGGTGGCCGAGGACCGCGTGCAGATCCTCACCGTGCACGCCGCGAAGGGGCTGGAGTGGGACATCGTCGTGGTGCCCCACCTGGCGCGCGGCATCTTCCCGAGCGCCAAGGCCGACACCACCTGGCTGGGCTCGGCGCGGGAACTGCCCGCGGAACTGCGCGGGGACCTGAGCCACGACGACGCGGAAGGCTTTCCGCCCCTTCGTCTCGCGGGGGTGGCGGACCGCAAGGAACTGGAGGAGGCGCTCGCCGCGCACAAGGAGGCCATCAAGGACCGGCGCCTCGATGAGGACCGTCGGCTGCTGTACGTGGCCTTGACGCGGGCCAAGCAGACGCTGCTGGTGACCGCGCACCACTGGTCGGCCACCGGTGACAAACCGCGCGGCGGCTCCGACTTCTACGTCGAGCTGGTGGAACTGGTGCGCGCCGCCGACTCGGCGGCCCTCACCGTCGACGTCGACACGCCCGCGCCGGAAGACGGCACGGAGAATCCGATGACGCTCGATCCGGTGAGCGCGGCGTGGCCCGTCGACCGGCTCGGGGAGCGGCGCGCCGGACTGTTGGCGGCGGCCCTCGCCGTGGACGAGGCGCGTGCGGAACGGGCGCTGGTGCCCCGCCCGCCGCCACCCACCGACGATCCGGAGATCGTGGCGTGGCGGGAGGAGGTGGCGGCGCTGCTGGCCGAACGGCGGCGGCACGACGTCGCGACCCTCGACGTGGAGTTGCCGGGCCAACTGTCGGTGAGTCAGCTGGTGGAGCTGGGATCCGACGAGGCGGCCTTCGCCGCCCGGCTGCGTCGACCCGTGCCGTTCCGGCCCAACCCGATGGCCCGGCGCGGCACCGCCTTCCACGCCTGGGTGGAACGACGCTTCGGCGCGACCCGCCTGCTGGACCTGGACGAGTTGCCCGGCGCCGCCGACGAGACCGCGGTCGACGACGACCTCGAGGTGCTGCGCGCGGCCTTCCTGAGCTCGCCGTGGGCCGACCGCACGCCGCTGGAGGTGGAGGTGGGCTTCGAGACGGTCATCGGCTCCACCGTGGTGCGCGGCCGCATGGACGCGGTCTTCGCCGACCGCAACGCGGCCGCCCCCGGAGGTGAGGGCTACCTGGTGGTGGACTGGAAGACCGGCGCGGTGCCCGAACCGGCCAAACGCGGACCGTTGGAACTGCAGCTGGCGGCCTACCGGGTGGCCTGGGCGCGTCTGCGCGGCGTCGACGTCGACGCGGTGCGCGCCGCCTTCGTCTACGTCCGGCACCACTACACGCTGGAACCGGCGGATCTGCCGGACGCGACGGCACTGGCCGCGCTGTTGGCCGTCGGGCCTGCACCGATCGAGTAGCCTTCACAGACGTGAGGACGACCACGCGTGGGCCCGCGGTGCGGAAGCGATTGCGCATGTCCCGTCTCGGTGGAGACGACCTGTTCGACAAGCCCGACTACGCGCTCGTGGGCATCGTGCGGATCCCCGAACTGGAGAAGAGCCCGGCCCGCGCGATCGGCCGCCGCGTGCTGTGGGCGTTGCTGGCGCTCCTGCTGTGCTCGCTGGTGGTCTACGTCGATCGCTCCGGCTATCGGGACGCCAAGGGCACCGAGCTCACCTACCTCGATGCGCTGTACTACTCGGCGGTCACGCTGTCGACCACCGGCTACGGCGACATCACGCCGATCAGCGAATCGGCCCGCCTGATCAACGTCCTGTTCATCACCCCGATACGCGTGCTGTTCCTGATCGTCTTGATCGGTACCACGCTCGAGGTGCTCACCGAGCGGTCGCGGCAGGCGATCAAGATCCAGAACTGGAGGAATCGGGTGCGTAATCACACCGTCGTCGTCGGGTACGGCACCAAGGGACGGACCGCGACCGCGGCCGTGCTGGCCGACGGCGTCCGACCGAGCGAGGTGGTGGTGGTCGACGAGAACCAGGCCGCGCTCGACGTGGCGGCCGCGCACGGGCTGGTCACCGTCCGCGGCGATGCCACCAAGTCCGACGTGCTGCGTCTGGCGGGTGTGCAGCACGCCGCGGCGCTGGTGATCGCGGCCAACCGCGACGACACCGCGGTGATGGTGACGTTGACCGCGCGCGAGCTGAATCCGCGCGCCAAGATCGTCGTGGCCATCCGCGAATCGGAGAACACCCACCTGATGCGGCAGTCCGGCGCGAACTCGGTGGTGGTCTCCTCGGAGACCGCAGGCCGTCTGCTGGGCATCGCGACCATCACCCCGTCGGTGGTGGAGGTGGTCGAGGATCTGCTCAGCCCGGAGGAGGGCTACGCCATCGCCGAGCGCGAGGTGGAGCCGTCGGAGACCGGTGGGTCCCCGGCCCACACCAAGGACTTGGTGCTCGGGGTGGTCCGCGACGGCACCCTGTACCGCGTCGGCGATTCGCACGTCGAGGAGATCGAGGTGGGCGACCGTCTGCTGTACGTCCGGCAGGGCGGAAAGGCCTGACTCCGATGGCCAGTTTCTCCTTCCAGACGCCGCCGCTGCTGTCCCAGGCCGCCTTCGATCGCGCCGATCAGTTGCGCGGCGACGCCGAACGACTGGCCGCCGGATGGGCGCGGGCCCAGGTGCTCCTGGTGGACGACCGCGGCCGCTATCCGGTCGACGCCGGCGGGGCCCTGCGCTGGGTGCCCGCCGTCGAACTCGACGCGCAGCCGGTGACCGAAGCGATCTTCCTCGGCGTGCTCGGCGACGTGGATCTGTGGGCGCTGCGCCGCGGTGAGGTGGCCGAACCGCTGGGCGAGCCGCGCAGCGGCGCGCACCTGCTGTCGCCCGACGAGGCCGGTCTGGTGGCCACCGCGCTCGGCCTCCTCAACTGGCATCGTTCGTCGTCGTTCTCGCCGTTGGACGGCAGCCCCACCACCAGTGACCGGTCGGGGTGGGTGCGGCGCGCCGCCGACGGCACCGAGGAGTATCCACGGACCGATCCGGCGGTGATCATGGTGGTGCACGACGGCTCCGATGCGATCCTGCTGGGACGCCAGCACGCGTGGCCGCGCCCGTGGTTCTCCACGCTGGCCGGTTTCGTGGAACCGGGGGAGTCGCTGGAACAGTGCGTCGTCCGCGAGGTGGCCGAGGAAGCCGGCATCGTCGCCCATTCGCCGCTGTACATCGGTTCGCAGCCGTGGCCGTTCCCGCGGTCGTTGATGCTCGGTTTCGAGGTGACCGCCGATCCGGCGCAGCCGCTGGAACTGGTCGACGGTGAGCTGGCCGAAGCGCAGTGGTTCACCCGCGATCAGGTGCGCGAAGCGCTGGCCCGGGAGGCGGACTGGGGGAGTGCCGCGGCCGAGACGGCGTTGATGCTGCCGCCGAGTGTGTCGATCGCGCGGTCGCTCATCACCAGCTGGGCGATGGCCCGCACCCGGCCTCTAGAATGGTCGGTATGGCCGATCTGACTGTCTACACCACCTCCTGGTGCCCGTTCTGCAGCCGTCTCAAGTCGGGACTGGACCGCAACAAGATCGAGTACACCGAGATCGACATCGAGGCCGATCCGTCGGCCGCCGAGTTCGTCGGCAGCGTCAACGGCGGCAACCACGTGGTGCCCACGGTGAAGTTCGCCGACGGCTCCACCAAGACCAACCCGGGTATCGGCGAGGTCATGTCGGCGCTGGGACTGCTCTGACCCCTGCTCGGACGCGTGTGGATCGGCGGCTGTCGGTACCGCGTGAGAACCTCGTGCCATGAATCGTCCACGTTCCTCCGGTGCCGCCGGGATCCGGGACGGACTCGACCCGCAGCAACTCGACGCCGTGCTGGCCCCGCGCGGCCCGGTGTGCGTCCTGGCCGGTGCCGGCACCGGTAAGACCCGCACCATCACCCGCCGTATCGCGGCCCTGGTCGATTCCGGCCAGGTGAATCCGAGCCAGGTCCTCGCGGTCACCTTCACCGCGCGGGCGGCCGCGGAGATGCGGGAACGGCTCGGCGCGCTGGGCGTGTCCGGCGCCGGCGGCCAGGTCTCGGCGCTCACCTTCCACGCCGCAGCGCTGCGGCAGCTGCGCTACTTCTGGCCGATGGCCTTCGGGCAGAAGCGCTGGGAGCTGATGGACAGCAAGTTCCCGATGGTGCGTCGCGCCGTCCGCGAGGTCGGCTTGGACACCGCCGACAGCGAACTGGTGCGCGATCTGGCCGGTGAGATCGAGTGGGCCAAGTCCAGCCTGATCGCCCCGGAACGCTACGCCGCGCGCTGCGCCGGTCGGGATGTGCCGATCCGGGCGGAGCTGATCGGGCAGGTCTTCGCCGCCTACGAGGAGGCCAAGCTGTCGAGTTCGGGAGACTGGCTCTTCGACTTCGAAGACCTCATCATCTACACCGCGGAGGTGCTGGCCAGCACGCCGTCGATCGCCGAGGAGTTCCGCTCCCGGTACCGCAGTTTCGTGGTGGACGAATACCAGGACGTGACGCCGGCGCAGCAGCAGCTCCTGCGCCGGTGGCTGGGCGAGCGCGACGACCTCACCGTGGTCGGCGACGCCAACCAGACCATCTACAGCTTCACCGGCGCCACCCCCGACTACCTGCTGGACTTCACCCGCGACTATCCCGAGGCGACCCTGGTGCGTCTCGAACGCGACTATCGGTCCACCCCCCAGGTGGTGGCCCTGGCCAACGGGGTGATCGGGCACGCGCAGGGGCGCGTGGCCGGAACCCGCCTGGAACTGATCGGAATGCGATCGGACGGCCCGGAACCGGCCTTCGCCGAGTACCCGGACGAGACCGCCGAGGTGGTCGGGGTGGTGGCCGAGGTCAAGCGCCTGCTGCGCGCGGGGGTCCCGGCCGAGGAGATCGCGATCCTGTACCGCATCAACGTGCAGTCGCAGGAGTACGAGGCGGCGTTGAGCGCGGCCGGGATCGACTATCGGGTGCGCGGCGACAAGGGCTTCTTCGAACGGCCGCAGGTGCGGACGGCGCTGCACCGCCTCGGCGCCCGGGCCCAGGCCACGCCGCCCACGGGCACCGCGGCCGAGGCGGTGCGTGCCGCGTTGACCCCGCTCGGCTACGCCGAGACCGAACCGCACGGGTCGGCGGCGCGGGCGAACTGGCAGCAGATGACCCGGCTCGTCGAGCTGGCCGACGAACTGCTCGCCGAACGGCCCGCGTGGACCTTCGCCGAGCTGGTGCGCGGACTGCACGAGGCGGCCCGGACCGGCGGCGAACACCGGCGCGGCATCACGCTCGCGTCCATGCACGCGGCCAAGGGTCTGGAGTGGGATGCGGTGCTCATCACCGGGGTCCACGAGGGCTCGGTGCCGTTCATGCGGGGCGGCAAGAAGACCGAGAACCTTGAGGAGGAGCGGCGCCTGCTGTACGTCGCCGTGACGCGCGCCCGGACGCATCTGCACCTGTCGTGGTCGTTGGCGCGCGGCGAAGGGCGGGCGCCGACGCGTCGCCGTTCCCGGTTCCTGGACGGATTGGTGCCGCACGAGAAGCCGCCCGCGGCGGTACCGGAGCCGAAACGGGGGCCGGACCGGGAGGTCTTCGAGGCGCTCAAGCAGTGGCGCAGCGACTACGCCCGCGAGCACGACTTCGCCGAGGTGAACGTCTGTAGCGGCAACGCCCTCAAACAGCTGGCCCGGGTGCTGCCCACCAGTGCCGACGATCTGTCCGGTATCAGCGGCATGACCGCCGAACGCATCGACGAGATCGGTGCGTCGGTCCTCGACGTGATCGCCGCCCACCGGCCCTGAGCGGATGCGCGGGCGAAAGTGCCATCGCCGCAGGTAGAAAATAGATTGTGCCCTCGTGGACCGACGGCGTAACCTGGTCGACGTTCAGTACCGCTCCCCGATCGAGGAAGGAATCGTCCGATGAAGCTTCATCTGGCCTACGGCGCCCATCTGGCAGCAGCACGCGTACCGGCGGCTGCGCGAGCGCGCCGGCGATTCCCCGTGGCCCCCGAGGGCGGCCCGTCGATCACCTCGAGTATCTGACGGACTGACCAGACTCTGTACCGGCCGCGGCGAATCGCTTCAGCGAATCCCGTGGCCGAGTTCTTCGGCTCCGGCCCGGGTTTCGCACACGGATCATTCTGACCAATCCTGCGAAAGCCACTTGATGACCATCACCGAACTGTCCATGCCGGGGCTCGGGGACACCCGCGAACCCGGACCTGCTCCCCAGATCGAACTACCGTGCCAGAGCCGCGATGCGGATCTGTGGTTCGCCGAGAGCCCCACCGACCTGGAGACCGCCAAAGCGCTGTGCCTGCGGTGCCCACTGCGGCGGCCCTGCCTGTCCGAAGCCATCGACCGCGCGGAGCCGTGGGGCGTGTGGGGCGGGGAGATCTTCGACCGCGGCGTGGTGATCGCGCGCAAACGCCCGCGCGGTCGCCCCCGTAAGAACGCGTAGCGGGCGTCGCCGAGGACGCCCGCTACGCGGACGAGGTCAGGCGGTGGGTTCGTCCTCGGTGAGACCGGGCACCCAGCGGTACATGATCTCGCGGTACGGGGCCTCCGCGTCGAGCTGCGCGGCGATGCCGACGCAACCCAGCAGCACCCGGAAGACCATCACGTATTCCTTCGGCAGGTTCAGCTGTCGGGAGGTCTTGTACACGTCACCGCTGACGTCGGTGGCCTTCCCCGCCGCGCGCTGCAACCACTTGCGGGTGAAGTGGAACGAGTCGGTGTACAGCGGGTCGACGTAGGGCTGCAGGTACTTGGCCAGATCGTCGCCGGTGACCTTGTCCGCGTAGGCCGGGCGGATGAAGTTGTGCTGCACCAGCAGTTCGCGGAGTTCGTCGTAGCGCCGGTCCCGCGCCAACGCCAGGATCGGCCCGGTCTCGGCCGGCAGGCCGTCCGGATACTGGCCGATCGCGCCGAAATCGAGCACGCCGAAACGGCCGTCGTCGAGCACGAAGAAGTTGCCGGGATGCGGATCGCCGTGCAGCAGACCCACGCGGGCCGGCGAGCTGAATTCGAACGTAGTCATCTTGGTGGCCGCCGCGTTGCGCTGCTCGCGGGTGCCGTCGGTGATGATCTTGCTCAGGCGGGTGCCCTCGATCCACTCGGAGACCACCACCTTGGGGGAGCTCGCGATCACCTTGGGCACCACGAAATCCGGGTCGCCGTCGAAGGCCTTGGCGAAGGCCCGCTGGTTGTCGGCCTCGGCGATGTAGTCCAGCTCGTCCTCGGTGCGATCGATCAGTTCGTCGATCATCGCCTTGGCGTCGGTGCCGGGCGACAGCTTCTGAATGAGGCCCGACATCCGGCTGAGGGTCTTCAGGTCGGCCTTCAGCGCCTGGTCGGCGCCGGGGTACTGGACCTTCACCGCGACCGCGCGCCCATCGGCCCACACCGCCTTGTGTACCTGCCCGATGCTGGCCGACGCCGCGGGTTCGTCGTCGAAGGAGGCGAAGCGCTCGCGCCAACGCGTCCCGAGCTGCTGGTCGAGCACCTTATGCACGGTCTCGATCGGCATCGGGGGCGCTTCGGCCTGCAGCTTGGTGAGGGCCTCGCGGAAGGGCTCGCCGAACTCCTCCGGGACGGCGGCCTCCATGATCGAGAGCGCCTGGCCCACCTTCATCGCCCCGCCCTTGAGCTGGCCCAGCACCTCGAAGAGCTGTTCGGCGGTCTTCTCCATCAGCTCGGCGCTGACCTCGTCCTTGCTCTTACCGGCGAGTCGCTTACCGAATCCTGCCGCCGCTCGGCCCGCCATGCCCAGTGGGAGCGCTGCCAACTTCGCATTGCGGCGGCCCTGTCCCCGTGTGATGTCGCTCAACGCTGTCCTTTCGCCTGCTCTGAGGATAGTGGACACGCTGTCGGCTCGGCGGGTTAGCCGCGGTTGGCCGACACCCGCAGCGTGGATGCGGCTCTGCAGCGACCAAGGTGGTTCCGGCCGGACGGGAGTGGATACGGAGCCGATGGTTGAGCGTCTGCGGAGGTGAGGTGTCGCCCGCGCGGAGCCGACGGGCGATTCCTTCCACTTCCTGGCAGGCCAGCGTCGCGGTGACGGCGACCGCCTCCGGGTGCGCATCGCATCCCACGGCCGCCAGCTGTGCGGCCAGCCGCGGCCACTCCGGATCCAGTTCGGTGCGGTACAGGTCGGCGCACTGCAGACAGCTGGACAGTCCGGGCAACACCAGCGGACCCACCACGCCCACGCCGTCGTGCACCACGACGGGCAGATGCGGCGTGCGGGCGGCCATCAGCGCCAACCGCACCGACGGGTCGACGATGAGGCGATCGGCGAGCAGCAGGAGATTGCAGTCGAGGCGGCGGGACGGGGCCAAGGCGGCCGGACCGAGAGCCTCCGAGACCACCGGCACGTCGCGGGCGGCCAGGCCGTCGGCCAGCAACGCGGCCAAGGGGCCCCGCCCGTGGATGCGTACCCGCAGCTGCGCGGTGTCGGGCGCGGGCGGCGGTTCGGCCTTGCCCGCCGCGACCAGCCGCTGCAGCAGCGCGGTCAGCGCCGCCATGGTCAGGCCCGCCGCCCGCGCCCGGCCGGTGAGCTGCGCGCGGGTGAGCGGGCGGCGCAGGTCGTCGAGGAGTCGGGCGACGGAGCGCGCGTCCGCGGGCGGGTCCACGGTCAGGATCAGCGCCGAGGCGGGTTCGCCGCCGACGTGCAGTCGGCCGTCGCCGCGCGGGAGGATCGGCGTGCCCGCACTGATCACCGGTAACAGCTGATCGGAAG
Source organism: Gordonia phosphorivorans (assembly GCF_042432625.1). Classification (NCBI taxonomy): domain Bacteria; kingdom Bacillati; phylum Actinomycetota; class Actinomycetes; order Mycobacteriales; family Gordoniaceae; genus Gordonia; species Gordonia phosphorivorans. Next base: position 142,341 of record NZ_JBHLWV010000012.1, read on the forward strand.
TCGAGTGCCCCATGGCTGCCACGGTGTCACCGGAGGTGCCGTGCGTCGAGACCGGTGTCCACAGGGCCGGTGCCGGGCACCGGCCCTGTGGACCGTCGATCAGGCGTCGTCCCCGCGAGCCTTCCGCTCCTCCTCGATGGTGCGTTCGAGCTCGGCGATCGGATCGTCGAAGGCGCCGGTGCCGCCGCCGATCACGCGGTCGATGAACGCGGCCGGGTCGTCGAGGTCCGTCGAATCGGGCAGCAGGTCAGGATGGGCCCACACACCGTCGCGGGTGTCGTTGCCGGTCGCCGCGTCGGTCTCCGCTCCGCTGACGGCCTCGGCCAGGCGACGCCACAGATCGGCGGCCTCGCGCACCTTGCGGGGACGCAGGTCCAGACCGATGAGGGTGGCGAACGTCTGCTCGGCCGGTCCGCCGGTGGCGCGGCGGCGGCGCATCATCTCGGTGAGGGCCGCGGTCGACGGAATGCGGTCGCCCAGTGCGGCCGAGACGACGTTCTCCACCCAGCCCTCGATCAACGCGAGCAGGGTCTCCAGCCGGGTGAGTGCGGCCTGCTGCTCGGGGCTGACCGACGGCTCGAAGGCTGCCGCCTGCCCCATCAGCTCTTCCATCTTGGCGGGGTTGCCGAGCAGTTCCTGCGGATCGATGCCCGAGCCGAGTTCCTGCAGCCCGCTCATGTCCAGGCGGATGCCGCGGGCGTAGTCCTCCACGCTGGAGAGCAGGCGCTGACGCAGCCAACCGACCCCGGCGAAGAGTCGCTGGTGGGCGGCCTCGCGGGCGGCCAGGAACACCACGATCTCCTGACCCGGCAGGTCCAGGCCCTCGGCGAACTTCGCGATGGCCTCGGGCAGCAGTGCCGCGGTACCCGCCGGCGCGAGCGGCACGCCGATGTCGGTGGAGGTCAGCACCCCGGTCGACAGGTGCCCGAGGCCCTGCCCCAGCTGGCTGCCGAACATCATGCCGCCGAGCCCGGACATCATGCCGAGCATCGGCCCGGCCATGGCCTTGGCTTCTTCGGGCAGCCCGTCCTGCCAGGTGTTCTCCAGGGACGCGGCGATCGGATCGCACAGCAGGCGCCAAGTGGGCAGGGTCTGCTCGAGCCAGTCGACGGGGGTCCAGGCATGGGTCACGGTGATCCCGGCCGGGAGCGCGGTCTGCTCGTCGAGCCACAGCTCGGCCAGCCGCACGGCGTCGGCGACCGCGCGCTCCTCCGAGTCGAGCATCGGCCGGAAGTCGCCGATCTGCTGGCGGGCCAGCCGGGCGGCGAGGTCGTAGTTCACCGGGCCGGAGCCGGCCGCACCGGGCATGCCGATCCCGCTGAACATCTGCCCGAGCTGCGTGAACATCTGACCGAGCTGGGACGGATCGAATCCGGCGCCGCCGGCCGCGCCGCCGAACATCGACGGGTCGAAGCCGAAGCCGCCGGCGCCACCGGTGCCACCGGCACCGCCGGTGTTGTCGTCGCGCCGAGCGCGCTCCTTGTCACCGTCGTCGCGGTCGTCGGACGAGGAGAAACCGAAGGGCAGATCACTCATGCCACCACGGTACCGGGCTCGGACGGGTTGCGGCGGCGTCGGTTATCCTCGGCCGAATGAGGCTCAACCCTTCGCGTCGGCGGCTGATCACCATCGGCGTCGCGGCGGTCATCCTGATCGCCTTCGTGCTGCTCGGCAGCAATGTGCGTGTGCCCTACGTGGCGCTCAGTCCCGGGCCGACGGTGAACACCCTCGGCGAGGTCGACGGCAAGCCCGTGGTGCAGGTGACCGGCGGTGTCGACGCCGACCCCAGCGGTCACCTCAACCTGACCACCGTCTCACTGACCGACGGGCTCACCCTGTTCCAGGCCTTGGGTCTGTGGGTGTCCAGCGATTACCAGTTGCAGCCCCGCGAGCTGTACTTCCCGTCGGGCGTGTCCAATGACCAGGTCCGCGAGGAGAACGTCGCGCAGATGGCCAGTTCGGAGGACAACGCGACCGGGGCGGCGCTGACCTACCTGCAGCGGCCCACCGCCGTCGGCGTGGGCCCGATCGCCGACGACAGCCCGGCCAAGGGGCTGCTCGAAGTGAACGACGTGATCCGCGCGCTCGACGGCGAGCCCGTCTCCACCGTCGCGCAGGTCCACGAGAAGATCCGCGCGCTCGCGCCGGGGGAGAAGGTCGCGGTGACCGTCGACCGGCAGAACACCGAGAAGGTGGTCGAGGTGACCCTCGGCGCCCGCCCCGACGATCCGAAGGCGGGTTTCCTCGGGGTGACCCCGAAGGTGGTCAGCGCCGACCCGAACGTGAAGATCACCTACAACGTCGGCGACATAGGCGGGCCGTCGGCCGGACTGATGCTGACCCTGGCCGTGATCGACCATTTGACGCCGGGCGACCTGGCCGACGGGCGCTTCATCGCGGGCACCGGCACCATCGCGCCGGACGGCGCGGTGGGTCAGATCGGCGGCATCACGCACAAGCTGTCCGCGGCGCGCACCGCGGGAGCGACGTCGTTCCTGGTGCCGGCGGGCAACTGCGCCGAAGCCACGACCGACGTGCCCGACGGCCTGGAGCTGATCAAGGTGGACACCCTCACCAGCGCGATGGATTCGCTGGAGGCGCTGCGGACCGGGGCTTCGCGCCCGCACTGCTGACCCGGGCTCAGTCGCCGGCGGGTGCCTCGTCGAAGGTGGCGGCCAAGGCGTCGAGCAGTTCCGGCGCCAGCTCCGGATGGGTGCGCAGGTGGTTCGGGTCGTCGGCGTCCACGGCCTCCAACGCCAACAGCGCCAGTCGCTGCCCGGTGCGCAAGGCCCCGCCGATCAGCCGGGCACGACGCCCCGCGCCGTCGTCGCCGTCGGGCGGCACGACGGTGATCTCGGTGACCAGCGCCGTGCCTGCCACGGCCTCGGGCCAGCCGATACCGGCCAGCACGGTGGCCGTGTCCGCGGTGGGGTCGTCCAGTTCCTGCAGCACCGGGCTCAGCGGCGAGTCGTCGCCCTCGCTCACCAGATCGGGTGCCTGCCGCATGAGTTCGGCGGTGGGAACCAGGGCGAAAAGCAGGTCGGGCGAACCCCACGGCAGCTCGGCTGCGTAGGCGGCGCACTGGGCCAGAGCGTTGCCGAGATCGGCTTGGGAGTAGGTCACCGAACCATTGTGACCCGTGCCCGGTTCGCGTGTTTGCGTAAGGTAGGAGCCGTCGCTGTCCCTTGACCCCCAATTGGAGTAAACGATCGTGGTGGGTGTGCGCAGTCCTATCGGACGGCCGTCGTTGTCTCGTAGAAGCAAGATCCTGATCGGCGTGGCGGTGGTGCTGCTGCTGTTGCTGATCCTCGGGCCGCGGTTGGTCGGTCTGATCACCGATTGGCTGTGGTTCTCGGACCTGGGCTATTCGTCGGTCATGTCCACGATGATCACCTCGCGGGTGATCATCTTCCTGGTCGCGACGCTCGTGGTGGGGGCGATCGTCTTCGCCTGCATCTACTTCGCGTATCGCACCCGGCCGCCGTATGTGATGGCCGCCGGACCCAACGATCCGCTGGCGCGATACCGCGAGACGATCAGCAAGCGGCCGCGGCTGCTGGGCATCCTGCCGGCGCTGCTGATCGGTCTGATGGCCGGTCTGGTGGCCCAGGCCTCGTGGTCCACCGTCCTGACCTTCCTCAACGGCGAGTCGTTCGGGATCTCCGATCCGCAGTTCGGCATGGACATGGGTTTCTACGCCTTCACCCTGCCGTTCGTCCGGCTGATCATGGACCTGCTGTTCCTGGCGCTGGGCATCGGCTTCGTCGCGAACCTGCTGACCCAGTACATGGTGGGCGGCATCCGGCTCGGCGGCGGCGGGCGTTCCGGCTCGATCAGCGGACCGGCCCGGGTGCAGCTCGCGGTGATCGCGGGACTGTTCGTCGCGCTCAAGGCCGTGGCCTACTGGTTCGATCGCTACGACCTGCTCACCAGCGAACGACGCGGTGACATCTTCACCGGTGCCACGTTCACCGACATCAACTACGTGCTGCCGTCCAAGCTGATCCTGATGGTCATCGCGATCGTGTGCGCGATCGCCTTCTTCTCCGCGATCTTCCTGCGCGACCTGCGGATTCCGGCGCTCAGCGCGGTGCTGCTGCTGCTGTCGTCGCTGGTGATCGGCGTGGCCTGGCCGATGGCGATGGAGCAGTTCGCCGTCAAGCCGAGCGCGGCGGACAAGGAACGCGAATACATCCAGCGCAATATCAACGCCACCCGCGATGCGTTCCGCATTCGCGACGGCGTCGATGTGAACTACGAGGGCGATTGGACGCGCACCCCGGCCATCCCGGCCGAGGTCAACTCCGACGAGGCCACCCTCAGCAACATCCGCATCCTGGATCCGGAACTGCTGTCCAAGGCCTTCTACCAGCGGCAGGCGCTGAAGAACATCTACGGCTTCCCGTCGCAGCTGGCGGTGGACCGCTACGAGGTGGACGGCCAGCAGCGCGACTTCGTGGTCGCGGTGCGCGAGGTGGACCCCAACCGGCTGGGCGAGAACCAGACCGACTGGATCAATAAGCACACCGTCTTCACGCACGGCAACGGCTTCATCGCCGCGCAGGCCAACACCGTCGACGAGGCGGCCGGCGATTCGTCGTCCGACCGCGGTGGTCTGCCGGTGTTCATCGTCGCCGACGTCAAGTCCATCGAGGATCCGAACTTCCAGAAGAACGCTCCGTTCAAGGTGAAGCAGCCGCGGATCTACTTCGGTGAGCTCATCGGCAGCCTCAGCCCGGACTACTCCATCGTCGGCTCCACCGAGGGCGACCGCGAGTTCGACGGCGACGGCGCGTCGTACACCTACACCGCCGATTCGGGGGTGAGCCTGGGCAACTGGGGTTCGCGTCTGCTGTACGCGCTCAAGTACGGCGAGCGGAACTTCCTGCTGTCGAACGCGCTGAACGACAACTCCCGGATCCTGTACAACCGCGATCCGCGGGACCGCGTCAAGCAGGTCGCACCGTGGCTGACCGTGGATGCCAAGACCTACCCCGCGGTGATGGCCGACGGATCCATCAAGTGGATCGTCGACGGCTACACGACGCTGGAGAACTACCCGTACTCGCAGCAGATGTCGCTGCAGGACGCCACCGCCGACTCCCGGCAGGCCGACAGCGGCACCACCGGTCGGACCCAGGTCAACGAGAACGTGTCGTACGCGCGGAACTCGGTCAAGGCGACCGTCGACGCGTACACCGGCAAGGTGGACCTGTACCAGGCCGATGACACCGATCCGGTGCTCAAGACGTGGATGAAGGTGTTCCCGGGTGTGGTGAAGTCGAAGGCCGAGCTGGACAGCCAGCCCGATCTGCGGGCCCACCTGCGGTACCCGGAGGACCTGTTCAAGCTGCAGCGCGCACTGCTGACCCGCTACCACGTCAGCGATGCGCAGACGTTCTTCCGGGCCAACAACTTCTGGTCGGTGCCCGCCGATCCGCGGACCGAGTCCAACGAGGGCCCCAAGCAGCCGCCGTACTACTTCACGGCGTCGGCACCCGGGCGGATGAACACGGCGCAGTTCCAGTTGACGGCGGCCCTGAACGCGCTCAACCGGCCCAACCTGGCCGCGTACATGACGGCCAACTCCGATCCGGACGGCTACGGCAAGATCACGGTCAAGACGTTGCCGACCAACACCACGACGATCGGTCCGCGCCAGGCCGGCGAGAACATGAAGACCAATGCGCGCGTGCAGCAGGAGCTGAAGCTGCTGGAGAACACGAACGTGTTGTACGGCAACCTGTTGGCGCTCCCGGTGGGCAAGAACGGTCTGCTGTATGCGCAGCCGATCTACACCGAGGCCAAGTCCGGCGACTCGGCCATGCCGAAGCTGTATCGGGTGCTGACCTACTACAACGCGGCGGCCGGTGAGGGCGGGGTCCGCGTGGGCTTCGCTCCGACGGTCGGCGAGGCGCTCAGCCAGGTCGGCATCAACCCGAGTGCGGCGACGCCGACGCTCGCCGGTGAGGGCGCGCCGTCGGGCACGGAGCCGAAGCCGGAGACCGACGAGAAGCCGCAGCCGACGCCGCAGCCCGGTGGCTCGCCCGAGCGGGATGCCGCCGTGCGGGAGCTGGGTGCCGCGCTCGACGCCGTGCAGAAGGCGCAGAGCAGCGGTGACCTGGGTCAGCTGGGCGACGCGCTCAAGAAGCTCGACGACGCGGTGACCAAGTACGAGTCGCTCGGCAACTGATCGGCCGCCTGGTCGCACAGACGACGACGCGGGTCCTGCCTTCTGGGATGGCAGGGCCCGCGTCGTCTTTCAATGGGGCGTGACCCGTGCTGCCGACTTTCAGTTCACCGTGGCGCTTCGGGATGAGCCCCGGTCTGTCAGCCGCGCACCTTCTTCAGGTACCGGCTCACCTCTGCGTCGGTGTGATCGGGCAGCAGCGGCGAGTGGTGTAGGTGACGGGTCAGCCAGGTGAAGATGGCAGCTGTCGTGGACAGCAGCGCCAGGGCGATGCAGCCGTAAGCGATGTTCGTCGGCTTGTTGTCGGGCAGGTCGGCCAGGGTGATGACCCAGAGCGCGGCAAAGCACGCACCGACGAGCAGGCTGGTGAACGCCACCATGCTCATGGGATGCCAGCCCCGGTTCTCGTGGACGGAATGGGTAGCCATGACTCCTCCTCTGATTGGTGCTCCGCCTCCAATGTAGCCCATTCGTGAGGAGAATCACATGGGTCCGATTTTCCGGACAGAATGCCGACGGTGGGATAACGGGTTCTGTGGCGTCTTGCCGGATGGGGCGAAGGGGTGGGCGGTCATGGCCCTGAGCTGGCATTATCGCGGCGCGAAGCCCGCTCTCTTCGGCGTCGACGAGGGCGGTGGGCGTCGATTTGCCTTGCCGGAGCGGCGCTGTGTAACGTAGCTCTTGCAACGCGGGGTGGAGCAGCTCGGTAGCTCGCTGGGCTCATAACCCAGAGGTCGTAGGTTCAAATCCTGCCCCCGCTACCAAGAAAGACTCCCGATCAGAATTCTGATCGGGAGTCTTTTCGTTGTGGCGGCGATTGCGGGTTAACGGCTCGCGGTTGCCTCGGCGGCGGAGGCGATCAGGAACGGCTCCGCGATCGCCAAGAAGCGCTCGGGGACTTCCAGCTGTGCCATGTGCCCCACGCCCGGCAGCACGACGAGGTCGGCATGCGGGAGCTCCCGGCGCACCGAGGCGGCGTGGTCGGCCGGAAGGATGCGGTCCTTGGCGCCCCAGATCACCAGGGTGGGGACCGGTGCGGCAGCAGCCTGAGCGAGGAGCTCTCGGCGCCACTGCTTGCGGACCCCGCCGATGCTCGCGACCTGGGCAGCCACCCGGCGCGAGAACTCGTCGGCGTCGGTCTCCGCGGAGATGGCCATCGCATGGTCGATCCGGTAGCGCGTGACCAACGCCGGATCGGCGAACACCTGCCGGTGCAGCATGGTGACCGAGCTTCGGCTGGGATGGGCGGCGATCACCTTGCCCAGGACCGGAATGGTCAGCGAACGCAACAGCGGAGTGACGGAACTGCCGAAGCCGGCCGGGCTGATCAGGATCAGCGAGGTGACTCGGTCGGGCCGCCGCACCGAGGCCGCCAGCGAGATGGCGCCGCCCAGCGAGTTGCCGATCCAGTGGGCCGGCCGCGTTTCGCCCAGTGCGTCCAGAACGCCGATGGCCGCGTCGGCCAGCGCATTGATGCTGTAGGCGTCGGGCACGGGGTCGGAATAGCCGAATCCGGGGACATCCAGCGCGATCACGCGATAGTCGACGGCGAAAGCGGAGATCACCGCCGCCCAGTCCTCCAGGCTGCTGCTGATTCCGTGCACGAGCACCAGCGGGGGCGCGGCGTCGTCACCCGCTACCTTGACCCGTGCGCGCCGGCCGTCGACGTCGATGAATTGGCTGATCATGCCGACACCACTTCTTCCTCGATGGCTTCCTGTGACTGCGCGGTCTCGGCCGCAACGGACCGCAACACCGGCCGGGGGGCGGAGAAATGCAGGTCCGGATCTTCGACCGGACCGTCGATCAGGCGCTCCTTATCGGCCACGAAGTCCTGATCCATAGTCCAGGAGCCTTCCACGCCTCGGCGGGGGAAGGTCTGCGAGGCGCGCTGCAGGTATCCGGACTGCATGTCGAACAGTGCCTCCACCTCGGCGGTCGGATCAATGATCGGTGTCATCACGGTGTTGCCGGTGCGATCCATGTGGTCGAGCAGACGGCACAGATGTTCGCCGACCGGGTCCACCTTGAGCGTCCAGGAGATGTTCGTGTAGCCGATGGTGAAGGCGAAGTTCGGGACGCCGCTGAGCATCATCGCCTTGTAGGTGACGGTGTCGGCGATGTCGATCGGCTTCCCGTCGACGCTGAGGTCGATGGCACCGAACGCCTGGGGGTTGAGGCCGGTGGCGGTGACCACGATGTCCGCTTCCAGGTACTCGCCCGACTTCAAGCGGATGCCGCCCTCGTCGAAGCCTGCGATGTGATCGGTCACGACGGAGGCGCGGCCGCTGGAGATGGAGTTGAAGAAGTCGTTGTCGGGGATCAGGCACAGGCGCTCGTCCCACGGGTTGTAGGTGGGATTGAAGTGGGTGTCGATCGGGTAGCCCTTGGGCAGAGCCTGAGCGGTGAGGGTGAGGAGGAGCTTGCGGACCGCGCCCGGCCAGCGCCGTGTGGCGTTGTACAGCGCCCGGTTCTTGAAGATGTTGAACCGGCGGGTGAGGGAGTAGGCTGCCTGGTCGGGCAGCACCCTGCGCAGACCGTTGGCGATGGGGTCCTGGCGCGGCAGCGACAGAACGTACGACGGCGAGCGCTGCAGCATGGTGACGTGACCGGCGTTCTCGGCCAACACCGGCACGAGGGTGACCGCGGTGGCGCCGCTGCCGATGACCACGATGCGCTTGCCCGTGTAGTCGAGGTCTTCGTCCCACGCCTGCGGGTGCACCACGGTTCCGCCGAAGGACTCGATCCCGGGGAACTCGGGGGTGTAGCCGCCGTCGTAGCGGTAATAGCCCGCGGCCGAGAACAGGATCTGGCAGGTCACGCTGCGTCGGACGCCGTCGTGCTCGATCTCGACATGCCAGAGCCCCTCGTCGGAGTGGAAGTCTGCCGAGTGCACGTGGTGGCCGAGGTAGAGGTGCTTGCGCAGCCCGAACTCGTCGACGGTCTCGTTCAGGTAGGCCAGGATCTCGGGGGCGTTGGCCATCGCGTTCTTCGAGGTCCACGGCTTGAACCGGAACATGAAGGTGTGCAGGTCCGAGTCCGACCGCAATCCGGGGTACTTGAAGAAGTCCCAGGTGCCGCCGATGGCGTCGCGACCATCCACCATGGCGAAGGTTCGGCCGGGTTGCCGGCTCAGGTGATACGCCATGCCGATTCCGGAGATGCCGGCGCCGACGATGAGGACATCGACGTGCTTGGGCACCGCGCGGGCGAGTGAACTTGTGGTCATCGAAGAACTCCTAAAGCGGTAGGTGATGACGTTCACACTCACACGGAAGTATGATGGCCAATACGAAAAGGTGGTCGAATTTTGTGCTTCCTTTGACCAAATGGATCAAAATTGGGGCATGAGTTCGCTGGCGGAGATGGTCGCGAAGGTGGCGCAGGGCCTGCGCGCGGACGTAGAAGCGGTAGCGCGACACAACGCGCAAGCTGTCGCCGCGCAGGTTCCGGAACTGCATGCCGCCCGACTCGAGGAGATACTGCTCATCTCGTGCCGCGCGAACAACATCGTCGTGATGGACGCGCTGGTCGCCGGGGTGCAGCCGGAAGCCGTCGAACTCTCGGCCGAGGCGCTCGGCTACATCCGAACGCTGGTGGTGTCTGGAATCAGCCTCGATGTGGTGAGCAAGGCCTATCGGGTGGGCGCCTACGACACGGTGGAGCGGTGGGCGAAGGCGGTGGCGGACAGCTTCGCCACCGATCCCGGTGCGGTCCCGGTCGCGGCGTACGGCACCCGCTTCCTGCTGACTTGGATGGACAATGTGTTGGCCCAGATGGCGCACGAGTTCCGGATTGAAGACGAGCGGATCACACGTGAGCGCACCTTGCGGAGGCTGGCCGACGTTCGCTTGCTGCTCTCGAACGCCCCGACGGATCTGTCGGCCGTCGAAACCCGGCTCGGGTACCGCTTGACGGGGGTGCATCGGGGGGTGGTGTTGCGCGCGGCCGACCCCGGAGTGGATCTGGCGCGGGCGGCGCGATCACTCTTCGGGGACGCGGCTTTTCTGCAGGTGCCCCTTGATGGGGCGACGATGTGGTGCTGGGGACCGGAGTTGATCGAGCCCGAATCGGTGGCGGATGTCTGGGTGGGCGTGGGGCGCGCGCGAGCGGGTGTCGACGGGTTTCGCGCGACCCACGCCGAAGCGGCAGAGGCCATCCGCGTGGCCGAGTTGCGGCCGGAGGGTGCCGTCGCCCTCATTGATGAGGTCGCGGTCACCGCGCTGTGTGTGGTGGATCCACACCGGGCCCGAGAATTCGTGGCCACCGCGCTGGGCGCGCTGGCTGCCGACACCGACGCGGCGCGCCGGCAGCGCGAGACGCTGCAGGCGTTTCTCGAGGCGGGGATGAACTCGCGGCGGGCCGGGGCCGAACTCGGGCTTCATCACAACACGGTCCGGTACCGCCTGGCGCAGATCGACGAGGTACTCGGGCGCCCCATCGTCGACCATCGACTGGAATTGGAGTTGGCTCTGCGGTTGCACGCCGACCTGGGCTCCTGACCAGCGGGTTTCGTGTCCTCGGCGGGCCTGTGTAGTGTTACCGATGCAACGCGGGGTGGAGCAGCTCGGTAGCTCGCTGGGCTCATAACCCAGAGGTCGTAGGTTCAAATCCTGCCCCCGCTACCAACACAGAAGACCCGCACCGGAAACGGTGCGGGTCTTCTGCTTTCTGCGATCTCGACTACCGGCGCATCGGTGTGTTCCCGATTGTCGTTTCCGTTCCCGCGCACGTTCAGAAGGCGCGCGCGAACCGAACCGACATTCGGGAGTCGGCACACGGGGTCCAGTTTCACGGCAGTGAGAGCGAGACCTGGTCACGGGATGATTGCTTGTGGGACCAATTTGCGCGTTACCGAAGCGTAGTGTCTCCGGGCCTCAGTAGCGTCCGCCTGGTCGGGGCTGGAGCATGAGGAGGAATAACAATGACCGAAAAGACTGTGCTACCTCCGGGCCATGAGGGACCGGGTGCCGATTCGGAAGCGCCGCCACCGGCGTCGGGGCAGAGTTCACCGACGGGATTGACGAATATCCTGGCCGCGCAAGCGGAGAAGGTTGCCAAGCGCAACGCTGATGATGCGGAGAAGTTGAGGGCGAGCGCGGGACTGTGGGGCAAGGTCCTCGCCGGGGCAATGACGACCGCGCTTGGCTGGATAACGCTGAAGTCGGCGACCGATATCTATCCCTCGGAGAGCGGCGGGGCCCAGTGGGCCGCGCTGATCGCGCTCATTGCGATGGCGTCGTCGATCGTCTTGACCTGGTGGTGGTTCAACCGGATGACCCGGCCGTTGGCGATGGGGCTGAACATCGAAAATATGCGAAACGGGTGGAATTCGGAGCTGAGTGAGGTCGAAGCCAATGAAGTGGCTCGGATCTACGGAGAATTGGGTGCGCTGAACAAAAGGAAAGGAGGAACTGCCGGCGCAGCAGTGAAACTGCAGGGCAATACTGCCACCGTCTTTAGTCCTAGTGACGCGACTACCCTCATCGTCGATTACGCCATGCAAGCGGTGGAAGCGGATAGGGAGGTTGAGGAGCATGTCGACAAGGGCGGATCCTCTACCGACGAGAAGGTGGCGCATCTGGTGGAGAAGGCCGCTCGTATCCGGGCGGAAGTCTATGCGACCCAGCAGCGCGCCATGGTTGCCGTGATCCGCCGACGAATAGGCGGTCTGACGTCAGGGGTGGTGAGCTCCCTCTGCCTCCTTCTCTTTGTGGGCGGCTTGCTCGGCCTGTCGTACTCGCTGGACTATCTCGACGCCGAGCGTGCCGAGAGTGCGACCGCGCTCACGGGCCTTTCCCGGTGTGCCACGACAGTCGGGGAGTTGGCGAAGAACCGTGTTGGACTCGGATCTGCGGAACTGCCGCCGGAATGCTCCGGGTTGCAGGTAAGGGGTGCGACTGTCGGTGTCACCGTCAGCGATGTCCAGGCGCTCGCGGGTGTACTTGAGAAGTGTCGAGCGACGACTCCGGCCGGGCAGACACGTCCCGAGTGCGACGCGCTGGCTGCTGAACTGAGTGCTCTGGTTCAGCGGCTGCCCGCAGGATAGGGGCCGCTGAATTGTCGGTGGTGGGCGCTACCTTGTGGGTCCCTCGTCGAAAGGCTTCCCATGAAGTTCAGCGCGCTGCTTGATGTCAACGTCGTCGCCCTCGAGACCGAGGATCGCGTGGCGGTGCTCCTCGACCTGGAAGCACCGGCCGCGGCCGAGGATGCGGAACGTCCGAAGGCCGCCCTGCAGGTGGTGCTGGACCGGTCCGGTTCCATGCGCGGGGCGCCTCTGGACGGGGCCAAGCGGGCCCTGGTCGATTTGGTGCGTCGGCTGGAGCCGACCGACGACTTCGGGTTGGTGATCTTCGATGACGCGGCCCAGGTGGTGGTGCCCGCGGGTCCGCTGGATGACAAGAAGTCGGTGATCGACCGGATCAATTCGGTGCAGGCCGGCGGAATGACCGACCTGTCCTCTGGCTACCTTCGCGGCCTGCGCGAGCTCCGCCGGGTGGCAGGCGAGTCCGGCGGCACCCTTCTGATCGTCTCGGACGGCCACGTCAACACCGGCCTGCGCGAGCCCGACGAGTTCGCCTCGCTGGCGGCCAAGGCCTACGCCGATCGCCTCGTCACCTCCACCCTGGGGTACGGCGACGGGTACGACGAGACGCTGCTGTCGGCGCTGGCGCGGGCGGGTGCCGGCAACCACGTCTTCGCCGCAGACCCGGATGCGGCAGGTGCAGCGATCGCGGGAGAAGTGGACGGTCTGCTCAACAAGGTGGTGCAGGGTCTCGCGCTCACCGTCTCGATGGCGTCCGAGGTGGCCTTCGTGCGCCTGTACAACGACCTGCCGGCGGTGACGACCGCCGACGGCGCGGTACTGATCGATCTCGGTGACCTGTACGGGCAGGAGCGGCGCAAACTGCTCCTCGAGTTCGCGGTTCCCGCCATGGCGGGCCTCGGCCTCGCCCGCATTGCCACGCTGGAACTGCGGTTCGTGGAGTTGCCGGGCCTGGTGGAGCAGGTCGCGACCTTGCCCATCTCGGTCAACGTGGTTCCCGGCGATGCGGCGGCCGGACGGGTGCCCGAGCCCAGCGTCACCTCCGAACTGCTCTTTCAGCAAGCGCAGGAGCGCAAACGGCGGGCGTCCGAGGCGTTCGAGCGGGGGGAGTACGACTCCGGCGATCGGTTGATGGGCGATGCGCACGCGTTGCTCGGCGATTCGCTCGGCGCGGCGCCGGAGGCGTTACGGGCCGACATCGAGGCGGAGATCGCCCAGGTGGATGCGATGAGCCGACTCTCGAAGACCCCCGGGCCGAGAGGTGCCGGACGAATGTCGAAGATCAGCCGGGCGTCGTATCACCGGGCCAACCGCAAGCGCGGTCGCGGTCCCGACCCCGTGAGCTAGCGCAGAAGCACGACGGCCCTCCCGGATCGCTCCGGGAGGGCCGTCGTTGCGTGTGACGGGGCCGTCAGGCCGCCGAGCCGAGCTCGGAGTCCAGGCGCAGGATGCCCGAGCCGTCGCCGTCGATCAGCTTGATCCGGCCGATGATCTCGCGGACGGTGGCTTCCTCCTCCACCTGCTCGGCGATGAACCAGTCGATCACCGGGCGCGAGTCGATGTCGCCGGTCTCCTGGCCGAGGCGGTACAGGCCGCGGATCGACTCCGACACCGCTTCCTCGGCTTCGAGGGCGATCGCGAAGGCATCGCCGATGGTGTCGATCTTGATCGACGGCAGAGTGATGTCGCCGATCACCGGGTGGTTGTCGCGGTCGAGTAGATGCTTGATCAGTCGGTCCGCGTGGGTGAGCTCCTCGGCGGCCTGGGTCTTCATCCACGTGGCGAAGCCGGGAAGATCCATCAGTTCGAATTCGATGGCGAGCTGCCGGTAAAGCATGGCCGACTCGAATTCCAACGTGATCTGCTTGCTGAATGCGTGTTCGAGTTCCTCGTTCATCTTCATGCCCTTCACGTTAGGCTCCCCCAGCGCATTGCGCTAGCAAGATGTGTCTACCCTAAACCCGCTCTGAACTGCGGATATATGCCAATCCTAGCCTAAGTGAGGGTGAGCTGGGGCAGTGGGTGCGGACCTGCCGGGAGGATACGGTTGACGCGTGTATCTGGAATTGTCGACGCAACTCGCGCTGATCGCCGGCGGACTGATCTTCCTGTGGGCGCTGCTGCTCGGGGTCTGGAAGTTCGTCCAGATCAGCCGAAGCCCGGTCGGGCAGGCACACGTCTACGTCGACATCGCGCATCGCGCGGCACTGATGTACGCCTTCGCGACGGTGATGCTGGCGCCCTTCGTTCAGTTCAGCGCCTGGCCGACGTGGGTCAACGTCGTCGCGCTCGCCGTGGTGGTGGCGTTCTTCGTCGGGGCCATCGCGGCGTACTGCCTGCACGGCTGGCGCCGGGACACGACCAATCAGTACCACCCGGCCGACCGGGCGTTGACCTTCGCCACCGTCGCGCTGATCATCGGCGAGGTCGGCGGGACCCTGGTGATCGTCGTCGGCTTCGTGGTGGAGCAGGCACGACACTGGGGCTGACCGAATCGGCGGTGCGCTCCGGGCGGCCCCAGTGTGCGGATCCGTCGATCAGGAGTACAGCAGGCCGCCGCAGGTGGGCCAGGCGCCGACGCCCTGGGTCTGCAGGACGTTCTCGGCGACGCGGATCTGCTCTTCGCGGCTGGTCTGATGCGGCATGCCGTAGCCGCCGTGCGACTGCCAGGTCGGCAGCGAGAACTGCAGGCCGCCGTAGTAGCCGTTGCCGGTGTTGATCGACCAGTCGCCGCCGGACTCGCACGAGGCGACCGCATCCCAATTGTGGGTCTGCGCGGAGGCGTTGCCGGCCACCGCGGCCATCGGGATCAGAGTGAGGGCGCCGGTGACGATGGCGCGGGTCGCGATCTTGGTGAAGCTCATGGGGTATTCCTCCTTGTCTCGCCGGGGCGTCTTCCCTCGGCGATTTCGGGCCGCGGACGACGCTACGAGATCGGAAAGCAAAGGTCACGCGCCATTCTGTGAGCCACGGCACGCACGCGATCGGCGGCCGGCGGGCGATTGCGGGACGTCGTTCCTGGTCATCACGGACAGGCGGCCGTGATCATTTCGTGATCTGGCCGAGACCGATTGTGAGGCGGTACACACCGGAAAAGTGACCGCCGACACGAGAGGGGATCGTTACCGTGGTCACGTGGGCGCATACAACGACGAATTCACTCGCAGCATCGACGACCCGGAGGGCTTCTGGCTCGATGCCGCGCAAGCGGTGGACTGGCTGACCCCTCCGGAGCGGGCACTGGACGACTCGGCGCCGCCGATCTACCGCTGGTACCCGGGCGCGATGCTGAACACGTCCGCCAACGCGCTGGATCGCCACGTGGCGGCCGGACACGGCGACCGGGCGGCACTGATCTGGGACTCGGCGATGGTGGGCCGCCAACGCACCTACACCTACGCCGAACTCCTCGACGCGGTCGCGGCCTTCGCCGGTGCGCTCACCGAGCGCGGCGTGGGCAAGGGTGATCGCGTGATCATCTACATGCCGATGATCCCGGAGGCGGCGATCGCGATGCTCGCCTGCGCGCGCATCGGCGCGGTCCATTCGGTGGTCTTCGGCGGTTTCGCCGCGCCCGAGCTCGCCACCCGGATCGACGACGCCGAGCCGGTGGCGATCGTGACGGCTTCCGGCGGTCTGGAGCCCGGTCGCACCGTGGAGTATCTGCCGATGGTGCAGGCCGCGCTGGAACTGGCGTCGACGGCGCCGTCGACCGTCATCGTCAAGGACCGTCCCGAGGTGGCCGGCAGCGCTGCCGACTACGGCTGGCTGGACTTCGACGAGGTGAGCGCCGCCGCGACGCCGGTCGACCCGGTGCCGGTGGCGGCCACCGATCCGCTGTACATCCTCTACACCTCGGGTACCACGGGTAAGCCCAAGGGCGTGGTCCGCGACAACGGCGGGCACGCCGTCGCCCTGACCTGGTCGATGAAGAACGTCTACGGCATCTCACCTGGCGAGGTGTGGTGGACGGCCTCCGACGTCGGCTGGGTGGTGGGGCACTCCTACATCGTCTACGGCCCGCTGCTGGCGGGCGCGACCACCGTGATGTACGAGGGCAAGCCGGTCGGCACCCCCGACGCGGGCGCCTTCTGGCGCGTGATCGCCGAGCACGGCGCCGTCGCCCTGTTCACCGCGCCGACGGCCATCCGCGCCGTCCGCAAGGCCGACCCGGAGGCGGCCGAGCTCGCCAAGTACGACACCTCGAGCCTGCGGACGCTGTTCGCGGCGGGAGAACGCCTGGACCCGGACACCTTCTTCTGGGCCTCTCAGAAGCTGGGCGTCCCGGTGGTGGACCACTGGTGGCAGACCGAGACGGGCTGGTCGATCGTGGCCAACCTGCGCGGCCTGGAGGAGCTGGAGATCAAGGCCGGCTCGCCGAGCGTGCCCGTGCCCGGGTTCCGGGTCGAGATCGTCGACGGCGCGGGCGAGCCCGTGCCGGCCGGGACCGAGGGCAACATCGTCGTGCGCCTGCCGTTGCCGCCGGGCACCCTCGCCGGACTGTGGCGCGACGAAGAGCGCTACCGGTCGTCGTACCTGAACACCTTCCCGGGCTACTACCTCACCGGCGACTCCGGTTATGTGGACGCCGACGGCTACGTCTTCGTGCTCGGCCGCTCCGACGACGTGATCAACGTGGCCGGACACCGCCTGTCCACCGGCAGCATCGAGGCCGTGGTGGCGAGCCATCCGGCCGTCGCCGAGTGCGCGGTGGTCGGCATTCACGACGACCTCAAGGGGCAGCGACCGAGCGGATACATCGTGCTCAAGGCCGGTGTCGACACTCCCGACGACACCTTGCGCAGCGAGCTGGTGAAGCTGGTGCGGGACGAGATCGGCGCGGTGGCGACCTTCCGGGACGTGACCGTGGTGCCCGCGTTGCCGAAGACGCGCTCGGGCAAGATCCTGCGCAAGACCATGCGCCAGATCGTCGACGGCGAGGAATACGCCGTGCCGTCGACGATCGAGGATCCCGCCGTGCTGGAGGCGCTCGCCGAGCAGCTCGCGCCGCACGACTGACCGGTCAGGTCGGGTCTGCTGCGCCCAGGATTCCCGGGCGCAGCAGCGTGCGCATGGTGTCGACCACGTCGGCCTCGGTGATCGCCGGGTCCAGTGCGTGCTCGACGATGGTGGCGTTCACCGCGCCGATGTAGGCCGCCCACTGCAGAGGTGTCGCGGCGGAGAGCGCCAGGCCGCCCTCGGCGCCCACCGTGGCCGCGGCCTGCAGCAGTTCGCCCCACTGGGCACGGCGCCGCTGACGGTGTGCCTCGAAGTCGCTGCTGACGCCGACCACTTCGATGAAGTTGATGCGCACCAGGCGCGCGTCGTCGTGGTAGACCGCCAGGAATGCGCGCACCCCGGCGTCGAGGATTCCGTCGATCTCGTCGCCTGCGGCGATACGTTCGAGGACCTTGGCGTTGACCTCGGCCATCGTGCGGTCCTGCAGCTGGTCGTAGAGGGTGCGCAGCAGGTGTTCGCGATCGGTGAACTCCTGATAGAACTGCCGGGTGGAGAGCCCGGCCGCGCGGCACACCTGGGGCACGGAACTGTTGGCGTACCCCGCGGAGCCGAAGACCTCGACGCCCGCCGCCAGGAACCGCTCACGGCGGTCTCGGCGACGGTCGTCGAGGGCTTGGCCTCGGTACACCCGGTCGGCATTCACAGCCACCAGATTACGGTGGTGCGCGGCTACTTGCCCCGACCGAGCGCGGCGCCGAACAGGGACGCGACGTTGTCGCCGACCGCAGCCGAGAACGCGGGCCACCACTGTGCGTCGGAGGTCATCGTCAGCTCGTCTCGGACGACGCAGCCCGGCGCGGCGGGCTTGCCCTCCAATCGGTCCTTGAGCCACAGCGTGGCCAGCGGCGCGCCGGCGATCTCGCCGATCAAATGCTCGGAGAGATGGTCGCGGGTGTAGGTGATCGACACCTTCGGCGCGCGGCAGTAGGTCTTGACGAGGGTGTTCACCTGCGACACCGGGATGATCTCGTCGAGCTGCGCATTCCAGATGTACATGGGCATGTCCGGCACGGCCTTGCCCATGCGGGTGTCGTCGAGCACCTTCTTCACCGCGGGGGCGTCGGCGGGGTCGCCGGGCCACTGGATGAAGCCCTTGTTGTTGAGGAACGGGGCGGCCAGCATCTGATGTCCGACGCACAGCGGCCCCTTCACGGCCATCAGGGCCTTGCCTTCGGCGTTGAGGTGACGATTCAGGAACCGTGCGAAGTTCGGGTACTCACGGCTCAAGCCCAGCACCGCGGCCAGGATCAGCCCGCTGGTGGCCCCGTTCTGCGCGGCGTCGAGCACCACCTTCAGATCGGCGGGCACCCCGCCCTCGGCTGCACCGACGATGTTCAGCTCGGGCGCATAGGTCTGCTTCAGTTCGGCGGCGTGGCCGGTGACGATGGCGCCGCCGGAGTAGCCGTACATGCCGATCGGCGAGTCGTCGTCGATGCCGACGGGCGCGAACTTCTTGGCCGCGCGCAGGCCGTCGAGCGTGATGCGTGCGCCCAGCGGGCCCGCGGCGTACGCGTGGCGGGGACCCTGGTGATCGGGGATGGCCAGCGCCCAGCCCTGTGCCAGCATGCCCTGCGCGATGATCATCTCCGCCGGGATCACCTGCTGTCCCACCGCGGCGGCCGCCGACCACTGCTGCAGCGCGTACGACGGCGCGCAGTACCCGGCCGTGGAATCCTCGGCCAACTGCATCGACACCACCTTGCGCGGACCCTTGCTGGTGCCGCGCGGCTTGAGCAGGGTGGTGACCGCGCCGATCGGCTGGTTGCGGGTATCGGTCGAGCGATACGACAGCTGCCAGGCGTCGACGTTCATCGGCACCAGGCCCAGCGTGGCGGGGTTGATCTTGCGCGCGGCGATAATGTCGCCGGGCGCCGTCGCGGCCAGCACGCGCCGGGAGGGCTCGTAGAAGCCGCGATCGAGTTCCTGCGGCAGGGCGATCGTCGGTGCCGGTGCGATGCGCACCTGCTGCTTGCCGTCGGCTGGGCTCGACGGCTCGGCGGTCGCCGTGGGTGCGAGCAGACCCAGGGCGAGCGCGGCGGCGGCCCCGACCGCCGTCGCCGCGCGGAGTGGATTCTTCACGGCATTGATTCCTTGGATTCTCGAAGTGCGGGCCCGTGTCGACGGCCCCGAGTGAAACATGAATGTTTCACTGTCCTACTGGACGGTACTCCGCGGTGGCGTGGCACATAAGAGGGCCCGCGAAGCGACGAACCCCACCCGGCGCGAGGCCGGGTGGGGTTCGTGGGTGCGCGAGGGGCGCGGGGGCTACTTCAGGTCGGCGCTGGACTTGCCCAGCACGCGACGGGCGATGATCAGCTGCTGAATCTGCTGGGTGCCCTCGAAGATGTCCAGGATCTTCGAGTCGCGCGCCCACTTCTCCAGCAGGGAGCGTTCGGAGTAGCCGACGGTGCCGGCCAGCTCGACGGCCTTGTTGGTCACGTCGGTGCCGGTGCGGCCGGCCTTGGCCTTGCTCATCGACGCTTCCAGCGAGTTCGGCATCTTGTTGTCGGCCATCCACGCCGCGCGCAGCGTCATCAGGTACGACGCCTCCCAGTCCGATTCGAGGCGAATGAACTCGGCCACGGCGGCCGGCTGATCGCTGGCGGGGCGGTCGTAATCGATCTCCAGGCCGGCCTTCTCCAGCACCGCGCGCAGTTCCTCCAGCGACGCACGCGCCACGCCGACGGCCATGGCGGCCACCATCGGGCGCGTGTTGTCGAAGGTCTGCATCACCCCACCGAAGCCCTTCTTGACGTCCACCTCGGGGGAGCCGAGCAGGTTCTCCTTCGGGATGCGGCAGTCGTCGAAGACGATCACCGCGGTGTCGGAGGCGCGAATGCCCAGCTTCTCCTCCAGTCGCGCCACGGTCACCCCGGGGTGCTCGCGGGGGACCACGAAGCTCTTGATGGCGGCGCGGCCGAGGCTGCGGTCCACCGAGGCCCACACCACGATGTGGCTGGCGCGGGAACCGGCGGTGACGAAGATCTTCTCGCCGTTGAGCACGTACTCGTCGCCGTCGAGGGTGGCGGTGGCGGTGACCGCCGCGGAGTCGGAGCCGAAGCTCGGCTCGGTGATGGCCATCGCGGCCCACACCTTGCCGAAGGCGGCGAGCTGCTCGTCGGTGGCCACCGCGGCGATCGCGGCATTGCCCAGGCCCTGGTAGGGGATCGACAGCATCAGGCCGACGTCGCCGTAGGAGGCCTCCATCGAGTTGATGATCGACTGCATGTTGCCGCCGTTGGCGTTGTAGCCCTCCGGCCGCTGCTTGCCCTCGTCGCCGCGGCCACCGGCCGCGCCGGCACCGGCCTGCCCGGCTTCGGCGAGGCCGTCGTACAGCGCGGCCAGGGTGTCCAGCTCCACCGGGTACTCGTGCTCGGCGCTGTCGTACTTGCGCGAGATCGGCCGAAACACCTGCAGGCCGGCCTGGCGGGCCTGGTCGATGTGGGCGTTGAACTTCTTGGGGAGTTCGAGATTGATTGCCATGGGATGTTCTCTCTTCGTCGCTCGTTGCCCGTCAGAGGACGACGATGCCCTCGCCGATGCCTGCGCCGCGCAGGTCGCGGTACCAGCGCTCCACCGGGTGCTCCTTCGTGAAGCCGTGGCCGCCGAGCAGCTGGATGCCGTCCAGGCCGATCTGCAGGCCCTTGTCGATGGTCAGCTTGCGGGCCAGGGCCGCTTCGCGGGCGAAGGACAGTCCCTGCTCGGCGCGCGAGGCGCCGCGCAGCATCACCAGGCGGATCGAATCGACCTCGGTGGCCATGGTGGCGACCATGAAGGCGACGGCCTGCCGGTTCGACAGCGGCTCGCCGAACGCCTCGCGCTCGTTGACGTAGGGGATCACGTAGTCGAGGACCGCCTTGGCGGTACCGGCGGCCAGCGCCGACCAGCCCAGGCGCGACAGCCGGACCACGTCGCTGTAGGCCGCGACGGCCGCGTCGCCCTCTTCGCCGCCGACGATGGCGTGCGCGGGCACCGAGACGTTGTCGAGGATCAGGCGACCCATGCCCGCGGCGCGCAGACCCATGCCGGGGTCGGCTTCCACCGAGACCCCCGTGGTGTCGGACTCGACGATGAACAGGGCGGGACGGCCGTCGAGCATCGCGCCGACCAGGAACAGCTCGCTGCTGCCCGCGTTCGGCACGAACGACTTGACGCCGGTCAGGCGGTAGCCGCTGGGTACGCGGGTGGCCTTGGTGTGCAGGGTGAAGGCGTCGAAGAGGGGGCGCGGCTCGGCGATGACCACCGCGGAGGCCGGGACGCTCTCGCCGGCGAAGTCGGGCAGGTAGGTCTTCTGCTGGGCGTCGCTGCCGAAGTTGGTCAGCGTGGTGGCCACGCCGCTCGGCGCCAGCAGCGGCAGGGCCAAGCCCATGTCGCCGTAGGCCATGGCCTCGGCGACCAGTGCGTTCGTGACGACGCTGCGCTCATCGGCGGCGCCGTCGAAGGCCTCGGGCACGTTGATCATGGTGATGCCGAGCTCGGCCGAGCGCTCGACGATGTCGGCCGGCGCGGTCGCCGCGTTGTCGGCGTCGTAGGCCGCCGGACGCAGGATCTCGGTGGCGAAGTCGCGGACGGTCTCGGCGATCATCGCCTGCTCCTCGTCCGGATTCAGGTTGAAGTACCCCTTGGGGCTCACCACGGGGCGCTGCGGGTCGCCGCCGCCGGCAGCCGGGGAGAAGGCGCGGCTGGCGGCGCCGAGCGTCTTGAAGCCGGACTTGGTGGCCTCGTAGGCGACCCGGTTCAGCGGCTCGCGCAGCTTGTACTTGGCGGCGAAGTCGGAACCGGTGATGGCGGTGAGCGCGCGCATGGCGGCGCCGATGGGCGTGCGCTTGTGGGGCTGCGCGCCGACGGACGTGGTGTCGCGGGGTTGGGTCTTCTCGGTCATGGCCTGCACTCTCTCGGCGTCGAACGGTGTGATGCGGGTTCGCTGCGGAATCTTACTCCGGGGTAAGAAGAGACCTTACTTGGCGGTAAGGAAGATGTCGATAGTGTCGTCCGCAAGGACATCGACCACTCGGCGTTCTACTGTATGAGCCATGACACAACCCCCGAGTTTCCCTCCGCCGCCCGGACCGCCTTCGGGGCCTCCTTTCGGGCCTCCCTCCGGGCCGCCGCCGGGTCCCCCGATGGGGCCGCCGCCGGGATACGGGCAGGATGCTCCCCAGGGACCGCCCGGTGCTTTCGTCGCGGTCATCAACGGCCAGGAGATGGGGCCGATCTCGTTCGAGGAACTGCGGGCGCATTCCTTGGAGGGTCGGGTCCGCTCGACCACCCAGGTGCGTGACATCAACGGCGGAAACTGGTTCCAGGCCGGTGCGATCCCGGGGCTGTT
Organism: Gordonia phosphorivorans; assembly: GCF_042432625.1. NCBI lineage: Bacteria > Bacillati > Actinomycetota > Actinomycetes > Mycobacteriales > Gordoniaceae > Gordonia > Gordonia phosphorivorans. The sequence goes on from NZ_JBHLWV010000012.1 coordinate 164,925, forward strand.
CTCCGACCGTGAATGGCTCGTCACGATGCTGCTGTCGCTGTTCGTCGGCGGGCTCGGGGTGGACCGGTTCTACCTCGGCTACACCGGGCTCGGTGTGGCCAAGCTGCTGACCTGCGGCGGACTGGGCATCTGGTCGCTCATCGACTTCATCCTGATCGTCATCCGCAAGCTCCCCGACGCGGACGGGCGCGCGCTGAGTGCCTGACATGTTGGTCACGTCGTTCGGTCATTCGTGCGTCCTCGTCGAAGTCGCCGGTGCCCGGATCCTGTTCGATCCGGGCAACTTCTCGTCCGGTTTCGAGCAGCTCACCGGCCTCGACGCGATCTTGGTGACCCACCAGCATCCCGATCACGCCGACGTGGCGAAGCTGCCTGCGTTGGTGGCGGCCAATCCGGAGGCGGTGCGCTACGCGGATCCGCAGACGGCGGCGCAACTGAACGCCGACGGCTCGATGGGGCAGTGGTCGGTGCAGGCGCCGGGGCAGTCGTTCGCCGTCGGCGACGTCACGGTGCGCGGCACCGGAGGTCGTCACGCGGTGATCCACCCGGACCTGCCCGTCGTCGACAACACGGTGTACATCCTGGACGCGCCCGATCGTGCGGGAGCGTTCATGCACCCGGGCGACAGCCTGTACATCCCGTTCGAGGAGATCGAGGTCCTCGCCCTGCCCGCGGCGGCGCCGTGGATGAAGCTGAGCGAGGCCGTGGACTACCTGCGCGGGACGGCGCCGCGCTACGCCTTCCCGATCCACCAGGCGGTGGTCTCCGACGTCGGCCGCGCGATCCACAACGCGCGGATCGACGAGATGAAACCCGCCGGCACCGAGTTCGTCGTCATCGAACCGGGCGCCTCCCGGGAGTTCTGAACCGGTTCCCGTGTCGCGACCCGTCCTTCACGTCGCCCGCGCTGCAGCACGGCGACACGAAGGACGAGTCGCGACACGGCGGACCAGGGGGAGCGGCGTCAGCGGCCGAGTGACTTGTAGAACACCAGGCCGTTGCCCTGGCTGTCGTAGACCACGGCGCGGCGCTCGTGCGCATCGTCGTAGGGGGCGGTCACCAGGCCGCCGCCGGCGGTGACGGCCGCTTCCGCGGCGGCGTCCACGTCGTCGGTCTTGATGCCCACCACCACCTTGCCGGGGATCGGATGGTCCACCTCGGTGGCCAGCGCGAGCGTGATGCCGTTGCCGTCGAGGGCGGCGAAGTGCGTGCCGTCGCGGAACTTGAGGGCGAAGCCGAGCGTCTGGGTGTAGAAGTCGATGGAGGAGTCCAGGTCCTCGGTGGACAGCATGATCATCTTGACGTCGTTCTGGGTCATGTCGCTCCTAGCGCGTGCTGCGGAGAGTTCCGCGGCGGTCCAATGCGTTCGTTTCTCACGCTAGCCGCGGGCTCGGGAGCACACCGAGCGATTGCTTCGAGTCGGGACTTTCAGCGCAGTGCGTCGAGCACTTCGGTGTGCAGCAACCCGTTGGTGGCCACCGCGCTACCGCCGGACGGTCCGGCCGTGCCGTCGAGGGCGGTGAACCGACCGCCCGCCTCGCGCACCAGGATGTCCAGCGGCGCCAAGTCCCAGAGGGAGACCTCCGGTTCGGCGGCGATGTCCACGGCGCCCTCGGCCACCAGGCAGTAGTTCCAGAAGTCGCCGTATCCGCGCACCCGCCACACGCGATCGGTCAGTTCGACGAATCGTTCCCGAATGCCGCGGTCGGCCCACCCGGAGAGGCTGGAGAACGCCAGCGACGACGAGCCCAACGTCGAGACCGCGGACACCGACAGCGGACGCGCGGCGCCGCCGTCGACCGACGCGAAGGCGCCGGCCCCGGCGCCGGCCCACCAGCGTCGACCGAGCGCCGGTGCGCTGACCACCCCGACCACCGGCACGCCGTCGGACAGCAAGGCGATGAGGGTGGCCCACACGGGCACGCCGCGGACGAAGTTCTTGGTGCCGTCGATCGGATCGATGATCCACTGGCGTCCGGTCAGGGCGGCCTCGCCGCCGAACTCCTCGCCCAGCACGGCGTCGGCGGGCCGCTCGGCGGCGAGGAGATCGCGGAGCAGACGCTCGCAGGCCAGGTCGGCGTCGGTGACGGGCGTCAAGTCGGGCTTGTCGTCCACCTGCAGGTCGAGGGCGCCGAAGCGGGCGGTGGTCAAGCGGTCGGCGGCGTCCGCCAGATTCAGTGCGAGGGTCAGGTCGGCGGCGAAACTCTCGGCAGCGGGGATCGAGTCCATGATCGCCTAGGGTAGACCCATGGCGCCTTGGATTACCGTCGTGTTCATCCTGCTGATCGCTGCGACGATCGCGTCGATCTTCCTGGGCCGCGGACGAGGTTTCGGCGGCTCGGCCTCGACCTCCTCCGGCTACGCGAGCGGGACGATGACCGTCACCGGAGTCAGTGGTCGCGGCGAGGCCGACAAGAACGGCCAGGTCTACTTCACCGTGTCCGGGACCATCATCGGGGCCGACACCGCCCCGACCGAGGTCTACCGCACCATGGTCCTGCCCGCCGAGGCCGCCGATCCGTACATCGGTGAGGAGCGGCCCGTGGTTTACAAGCCGGGTAAGACGGCCACCACCTGGCGGTTCGGCACCTTGGAAGCGTGATCGCTCCGCGGGTCGGTAGGCTTGCATGTTGTGCACCCCGAAGTCGCTGCTGATCTGGAATCGCTGAACACCACCCTGACCACGGTCGAGAAGGTGATGGATCTCGATGAGCTGCGCAGCCGCATCTCCGAACTCGAGATGCAGGCCTCCGACCCGGAACTGTGGAACGACCAGGACCACGCCCAACAGGTGACCAGTCAGCTCTCGCACGCGCAGACCGAGCTGCGTCGCGTCTCCGAGCTGCGTTCCCGCCTGGACGACCTGCCGGTCCTCTACGAGCTCGTCGAGATGGAAGAGGGCCCGGCGCAGGCCACCGCGCAGGCCGATGCCGACGCCGAGCGGGCCGCGCTGCGCGCCGACATCGAGGCGATGGAAGTCAAGACCATGCTGGCCGGCGAGTACGACTCGCGCGAGGCCGTGGTCAACATCCGGTCCGGCGCCGGCGGCATCGACGCCGCGGACTGGGCCCAGATGCTGATGCGCATGTACATCCGCTGGGCCGAACAGCACGGCTACGGCGTGGAGGTCTACGACACCAGCTACGCCGAAGAAGCCGGCATCAAGTCGGCGACGTTCGTGGTCAAGGCCCCGTACATGTACGGCACGCTGTCGGTGGAACAGGGCACGCACCGGCTGGTGCGGATCAGCCCGTTCGACAACCAGGGACGACGCCAGACGTCGTTCGCCGAGGTGGAGGTGCTGCCCGTGGTGGAGACCACCGACCACATCGACATCGACGAGAACGAAGTGAAGGTCGACGTCTACCGGTCCTCGGGTCCGGGCGGACAGTCGGTCAACACCACCGACTCGGCGGTGCGCCTGACACACATGCCCACCGGCATCGTCGTCACCTGTCAGAACGAGAAGAGCCAGCTGCAGAACAAGGCGTCCGCCATGCGGGTGCTCGCCGCGAAACTCCTCGAACGCAAGCGGCAGGAGGAGCGCGCACAGCTCGACGCCCTCAAGAGCGACAGCGGCTCGAGCTGGGGCAACCAGATGCGTTCGTACGTGCTGCACCCGTACCAGATGGTCAAGGATCTGCGCACCAACGTCGAAGGCAACAATCCGACGGCGGTGCTCGACGGTGACCTCGACGTGTTCATCGAGGCCGGTATCCGGTGGCGTATGAACGAGGGAGAGGACTGACCTGCTACTCGCGGCGACCGGTGACGTCAACTATCTGACCACCAAACTCGGACTGCCCGACTGGACCAACTTCCTCGAGGAGTGGCTGGCCACCAAGGGCCTGAACATCCTGATCTGGATTCTGGGCGGAATCCTGCTGATCCGCTTCGTCCGATGGCTCGGTGACCGGTACGACCTGCGGGTGGACAAGCGGTTCCACCGCTCGGATGCCATCGTGCAGTCCGAGGACGCCAAGCATCAGCGCGCCCTCGTCGACGTGGTGGTGTGGACGGTCATCGCGCTGATCGCGGTGGTGGTGGTGCTGCACATCCTGTCGGTGTTCGGGGTGCGCTTCAGCGCCCTCGTCGGACCGTCGGCGGTGGTCGGCGCGGCGCTCGGTTTCGGCGCCCAGCGCATCGTGCAGGACGTTCTGGCCGGCTTCTTCCTCGTCGCCGAACGCCAGTACGGCTACGGCGACGTGGTGAATCTGACGATCACGGCCGGCTCGATCGCCGAGGGCACCGTCGAGGACGTCACCCTGCGCGTGACGCGCCTGCGTACCAGCGACGGCGAGATGATCATCGTGCCCAACGGGCAGATCCTGAAGGTCAACAATCTGTCCCGGGAATGGGCGCGCGCCGTGGTGGACGTGCCGGTGCCGGCCGACGCCGACATCACCGTGGTCAACGAGACGCTGACCACGGTGGGCAAGGCCTTCTACCGGGACCCGCACTGGCATCGCCTGCTGCTCGACGCCCCGGCACCGCTCGGGGTGACCAATCTGGAGCTGGACTCGTTGACCGTTCGGATGGTGGCGCGCACGCTGCCGGGCAAACAGTTCGACATCAGCCGTGCGTTGCGCGTGCGCATCGTGCAGGGCCTGGCCCGCAGCGGTATCACCGTGGCGGCCAAGGTCCCGGTCGACGAGGGCAGTGACGCATGATGGGCGACGACCTGCAGCGGTCGGCGGGGTCCGACGGCGGGCTGGACGAGGACGGCTTGCTCACCACCGACGAGATGGAAGCCATCGCCGCGTCGAAGGAAGCCGAATCCGAGGAGGAGCCGACCCGCTGGCAGCGGCTGTGGACCCGGATCAGCCACGTCTACCGCACCCGCATGCGTACGACGACCTTGGTGCTGGTGATCGCCTTCTTCGGCTCGGTGCTCCTCTACGGCTACACCACCTCGTACTACGGGGTCGCGCCGACGACCAGCAACCAGCAGCGGCAGCAACAGAACGAGCAGCGTTGGGTGCCGGAAAGCACTCCGGCGCCGTCGTCGACCTCGCGCACCCCGGAATCGACCACCAGCGAAACGACGGAAACGTCGACGCCGTCGTCGACCTCGCCGAGCCGTAGCGGTCCGCTCGACTTCCTGTTCCCGCAGAATCAGGACACCACCGAGTCGCCCACGCCCGGCGGCGAGACCACCGCGCCCACCACGAGCGTTCCGGCGCGCTGACACGTCCCTGAGCGGGACTCTCAGGCGGCGTCGTTAGACTTCGATACTGTGATCAAGCTGTCCGATGTGACGATGCAGTATCCGAAGTCGAGCAGGCCCGCGCTGTCCGAACTGTCCCTCGAACTCGACAAGGGTGAGTTCGCCTTTCTGATCGGACCGTCGGGGTCGGGCAAGTCGACGTTCTTCCATCTGCTGTTGAAGCAGGACCGGCCGACGTCCGGCGACATCTGGGTGGGCGACTTCCACGTCAACAAACTCAAGGCCCGTCAGGTCCCGAAACTGCGGCAGTCGATCGGCTGCGTCTTTCAGGACTTCCGGCTGCTCCCCAAGAAGAACGTCGCCGACAACGTGGCGTTCGCACTGCAGGTGATCGGCAAGCCCGCGTCGACGATTCGAGATGCCGTACCCGAGGTGCTGGAGTACGTGGGCCTGTCGGGCAAGGCCGACCGGATGCCGCACGAGCTCTCCGGCGGTGAGATGCAGCGCGTGGCGATCGCCCGGGCCGTGGTGAACCGGCCGTCGGTGCTGCTGGCCGACGAACCGACCGGCAACCTGGATCCGGAGACGTCGGAGGAGATCGTGGAGGTGCTCGATCGGGTCAACCGCGGTGGCACCACCGTGGTGATGGCGACACACGACCGGCACATCGTCGACGCCATGCGTCGCCGGGTGGTGGAGTTCGACAGCGGACGGCTCGTACGTAATGACGAGTACGGCGTTTACGGCATCGGATAGGGAAGAGCGGTAACGACGTGCGAGCAAACTTCATTCTGCGTGAGGTCCTGACCGGCTTCCGCCGGAACCTCACCATGACCCTGGCGATGATTCTGACCACCGCGGTGACCCTCGGCATGCTGGGCGGCGGACTGCTGGTGATTCAGATGGCCGACAAGAGCCAGAAGATCTTCCTGGACCGCGTCGAGATGCAGTTCTTCATCACCGACGACGTGACGAAGGCCGACGAGAACTGCACCAAGGATCCGTGCGCCCAGGTCAAGAGCGACCTGGAGGCCGAGCCCGGGGTGTCCTCGGTGACCTTCATCAGCAAGCAGCAGGCGTTCGATTCGGCCAAGCAGTCGTGGGAGGAGAGTTCGCCGGAGGTGGCCGAGTTCCTCAGCCCCGATTCGGTGCAGGCGGCGCTGCGCGTGCGCACCTCCGATCCGGCCCGGTTCGGCGAGATCCTGGACAAGTTCGCCAAGGCGCCCGGCATCGACGGGGTGCTCGATCAGCGGGAGCTGGTCAAACGGATCTTCAGCGTGCTCGACGGCGCGCGTAACGCGGCCTTCGTGATCGCGGCGATTCTGGGACTGGCGGCGATCCTGCTGATCGTCAACACCGTGCAGATCGCGGCGTTCACGCGGAAGACGGAGGTCTCGATCATGCGGCTGGTGGGTGCCACCCGCTGGTACACGCAGTTGCCGTTCCTGCTGGAGGCCGTGCTCGCGGCGGTGGTCGGCGCCTGCCTGGCGATCGGCGGCTTGTTCCTGGGGAAGGTATTCTTCTTCGACAAAGCCCTCGAGGACCTCTACGGTGTGAACATCTTGGCGCGCATCACGGCGGCCGACGTCTGGTTCGTCTCCCCGTGGCTGCTGCTGGCCGGCATCGTCGTCGCGGGCATCACCGCTTACGGCACGCTGCGGGTGTACGTCCGCGATTGATTTTCGACAGCTGAAGGAGTTCTCGGTGCCCAGGGAGAAGGGCCGGTCGGTGATCGCCACCAACCGGAAGGCGCGACACAACTACACGGTGCTCGATACCTACGAGACCGGCATCGTGTTGCGGGGCACCGAGGTCAAGGCGCTTCGTGAAGGCAAGGCCTCGCTGGTCGACGCGTTCGCCACGCTGGAGAACGGTGAGGTGTGGCTGCACGCCCTGCACATCGCCGAATACGGTCAGGGTTCGTGGACCAACCATCCGGTGCGTCGCAAGCGGAAGTTGCTGCTGCACCGGCGCGAGATCGATCAGCTGATCGGGAAACTGCAGGACGGCAACCTCACGTTGGTGCCCCTGCAGATGTACTTCTCCGACGGGTACGCGAAGGTCGAATTGGCCTTGGCCCGTGGTAAACAGGCGCACGACAAGCGCCGCGACATCGCCGAGCGCACCGCGAAACGCGAAGTGGAGCGGGAGATGGGCCGGCGGGTCAAGGGCATGTGAGCATGCGTGCCGCCGCGAAAGCCGGTCGGGTGCAGCGGTGGGGTGCAACGCTGCTGGCCACCTCGGCGTTGGCCGGGTGCAGCGTCGCCGAACCTCCTCCCGTCCCGGCGGAGCCGCCGCTGCAGGGCTGGCTGATCGCTGCCGACGACGGCTGTGCGGTGACCTCGGATCAACTACGGACCACGGCCGACGGCCTGCAGCGCAGTGGCCTGTCCGACGCGGGCTACGCCACCGTGGTGGTCGCCTGCGCCGGGGACCTGTCGTTCGTCGACCGCTCCGCCGAGACCGACTACCTCCGCGGGCGCGGCGTGTCCCTGCGCGTGCTCGCGCCGAGTGAAGCGCGGGTGCGGAGCGCGATCGACGCCCGCCTGCCCGCCGATATCCAGCGCACCGCCCTCACGCGGGCGGTGATGGCGGCCGAATCGGTGGTCGTCAGCGGGGACGCCCGGGTGGACCTGTCACCGGAGAACGCCGCGGTGCTGACCAACGGCGAGGTGCTCCACATGCTCCGCGACGACCGTCGTGCGCCCGGTGCGCCGGTGCGCGAGGACCCGGACGTCAGCGTGCGAGCGGTGGGCGCCACCGGGCTGCTGGTGTCGTTGACCAACTCCGGCGCCGACCGTCGTGCGGTGTCGGTGGACATCGCCGATCTCAATCTCAGCGGCGACGACTCGGTGGCGGCCACCGATCTGTGGACCGGCCAGAGGCTGCGCGCCGTCGACGGTCGGCTGTCCGTCGATCTCGCTCCCGGCGCCAACGCGCTGCTGGCCATCGGCTGACCGCGAGTTCGCGCTGCCCAGAGCGGACTTTTCGATGCGCAATCGGAGGCTGTGTCGGCGTCCGAGACGTGTCGCCGACCCGGAGGGATGAATTATGCGCCCGAAGCGGTTACAGTGGGTGGTCCACCAGCAATGGTGGGTCACTATCTCGGGGCTGATCGGTTTCGACTTCGAGCATCGAGGTAGGGGAAGCGTGTCGGTGCAGGCTAGAGACCACCGTAAGCGTCGCAGCAACCAATTAAGCGCCGATTCCAATCAGCGCGACTACGCACTCGCTGCCTGATCAGCGAGGCTAGTCTGTCGGCCCGGGTGGTGTTCCCGCACCCGGATGCCGGCATCAGCTAGGGGACTTACCGCCGTCGCCGGTCGCGGGCGCCGACGGGACATCAAACAGCGACTGGGATCGTCATCTCGGCTTGTTCGTGAGACCGAGAGATCCAAGTAGAGACACAGCGGACTGCACACGGAGAAGCCCTACTGAAGTGTCGGAGGACCCGGGTTCAATTCCCGGCAGCTCCACCGAGCAAGGTGCCCCCGGACCGAGAGGTTCGGGGGCACCTTGCGTTGTGTCACCGGAGGGGCGGGCCAGATGCGAAGGACCCCTTCGCCGAGGGGTCGGTGAAGGGGTCCTTCTCAACGGACCGAGTCGCTGGTAGCCTGAGCGAGCCGGTGGCTTGCCCCTACCGCTTATAGGGGCAAGCCACCGGGTTTTCGCTGTGGGCGTCGATCAGAATCCGATGATCAGGTTGGGGATCATCAGGAAGATCAGCGAGCCGAGCGTGCCGATCAGTTCCACGATATTGGAAATCATGCTGTGTCACCTCCTCCCGAGTCTGACGCGGTCATGTCAGATTGCCGATACATCGGCTATCAGAAAAGCCCGCCGCCCCAGAAGAAGCCGAACCAATTCCCCATGGTCCCGAAGACCAAGTTGATGAATTCAGTGAGTGTTGCCACTGTGGAACTCCTGTTCACTTTCCCGACCCGGCGCTCCCGTTTGGGATCGCTCTGCTAACTTAACCGGCGTTTCGGGAAAAGTGGCGCATTTGATGCAAATGAGACTAATCGTCTGAACGGTCTACATCGACAGACCGGTCGGGTGCCGAGCAAGGGGTACTCGGCACCCGACCGGACCGCACCACACGCAGGATCAGACGGTGCCGGAGAACACGTGTAGGAGTGCCTCGAGCACACCCGGGTTGTCCTGGATCAAGTTCCACAGAGCTTGGTCGAACATAGAGTTCCTCCTCATTTTGTCACCTGTTTGGGTGACTCCCACCGTAACCGAGGTCGTCGGCGGCGCGCAGCCGTGCGCCGCCGACGAGTCATCTCCTGCGGCGATCGGGGCCGCCGCAATGTTCCCTGAACAGCACAAACCCCCAGCCGAGCGGAGCGACTGGGGGTTTGCTGAGAGTTTGTCTACCTCAGAGATCGAGGCCGTTGATCACTTCGTACAGACCCTCTGCGTAGTGCTGGCGGACACGCTTCTTGTCGAACTTGCCCACCGAGGTCTTGGGCACCTCCTGGCCGAAGGTCCAGCGCTCCGGGACCTGCCAGCGCGGGATGCGCTCTTCGAGCCAGGCGCGGGCGCCGGCGACGTCCAGGGTGGAGCCTTCGCGCAGCACCGCGAGCACGAACGGCCGCTCGTCCCACTTCGCGTCGGGAACGCCGATGACGGTGCACTCGAGGATGTCGGGGTGGCCGGCGATCTCGTTCTCCAGGTCGACCGAGGAGATCCATTCACCGCCGGTCTTGATGATGTCCTTGGTGCGGTCCACGATCGTCATGAAGCCGTCCGGGCTGATGGTGCACACGTCACCGGTGCGCAGCCAGCCGTCATGGAACTTGGACGGATCGGAGACGTTGCCCTCCGGCGAGTAGTACGCGCCGGTGATCCACGGGCCGGACACCTCCAGCTCGCCGCTCGCGTCACCGTCGTTGGGGAGGATGTTGCCGTCGGCGTCGACGATGCGAGCCTGGACGGGTGCGGGGAAGCGGCCCTGCGTCACGCGGTACGCGAAAGCCTTCTCGGGGTCGTCGACGCCGGCCGGGACGCGTGCCACCGAACCCAGCGGCGAGGTCTCGGTCATGCCCCAGGCGTGCGTGATCGGGGCGCCGTAGTTGTCGAACTGGGTGATCATCGACGGGGGCACCGCCGAGCCTCCCACGATGACCTCGCGGAGGTGCGAGATGTCCTGCGGTGCGGCGGTGAGCTGGGCCGAGACGCCCGCCCAGATGGTCGGGACGGCGGCGGCCATCGTCGGGCGGGCCGCGGCCATCATGGCCAGCAGCGGCTCGGGCTGCAGGAAGCGGTCCGGATGCAGCAGGCTGGCACCGGCCAACAGGGCGGCATAGGGCATGCCCCAGCTCATGGCGTGGAACATCGGAACGATCACCAGCGCGGTGTCGGTGTTGGCCAGCGCCATGCCGTTGGACGCGATCACCTGGAACGAGTGCAGGTAGATGGAGCGGTGCGAGTAGACGACGCCCTTGGGGTCACCGGTGGTGCCCGAGGTGTAACACATGGCGGCGGCGGTGCGCTCGTCCAGCTCGGGCCACGCGTACTCGGTGGATTCGCCGGCGAGCAGCTCGTCCCAGGTATGGACGGTCACCCCGTCCGGTGCGGTGAAGGCGTCGGCCGGGCCGTTGCAGACGACGACGTGCTTGACCGTCGGAGCTTCCGGCACGTACTTCTCCAGCATCGGCGCGACGCTGGCGTCGACGAAGATCACCTGGTCCTCGGCGTGATTCATGATGTAGATCGCCTGCTCCGGCGACAGGCGCAGGTTCAGGGTGTGCAGCACGGCGCCCATCGCGGGCACGCCTGCGTAGAGCACCTGGTGCTCGTTGTTGTTCCACATGAAGGTGGCGACACGGTCGCCGATGCCGACTCCGAGCTTCGCGAGAGCGTTGGCCAGCTGCGCGGCCTGATCACCGATCTCGGCGAACGACGCGGTGCGGAGCCCGGATCCGGTCCACGTACTCACGGTCGCCTCGGGATAGAACTTGCGGCTGTGCTCCAGAAGGCTGCTGATGGTCAGCGCGCCTTCCTGCATGGTGGACTGGATCATTGGACTGCTCCCTTTTCGTCACGTCGTGCATCTTCGGCGCAGGGTTCAAGTGCGCCACCTCACAGTAGTCTGCACGGCGCCGGGCATGTGTCGGCCCCCGCAGTAGATCGGAGTCTGCGGGGGCCGTCACATGCGCCGAGCGAGGGGAGTCAGCGGTAGTCGTAGAAACCGTGACCGCTGGCCAGGCCCAAGCGGCCCTTGTCGATGTAGTTCTCCTTGAGCCAGGCGCCGAGCTTCTGCTGCTCCGCGTCGCCGTTGATCATGATGTTGTACGGCGTGTTCAGGCCGATGATGTCGTAGATCTGGAACGGGCCGAGCGGGGCGCCGGTCGCGATGCGCCACACATCGTCGACGGCCTTCGGGTCGGCGTAGTCGCCGGCGGCGAGCTCGGCGGCGGCGGCCAGCAACGGCACCAGGAGGGAGTTCAGGACGTAGCCGGCCTTCTCCTTGTGCATCGGGATCGGCACCATGCCGATCTCCTTGCCGAACTCCACCACTCGATCGAAGACGGTCTTGCTGGTGTCCGGGGTGCCCATGATCTCGGCGGTGTTGAACTGCCAGACCCGGTTGGCGAAGTGCATGGCCAAGAAGCGGTCCGGACGACCGGTCGACGGTGCGATGTCGCTGGGCAGCAGCGTCGAGGAGTTGGTGCAGAAGATGGTGCGCTCGGGGGCCACCTCGTTCAGCTCGGCGAAGATGTTCTGCTTGATCTGCAGACGCTCGGGAGCGGCTTCGATCGCGATGTCGACGTCGGCGGCCGCGTCGCCCATGTCGGAGTGGTAGGTCAGGCGGGCCAGCGCGGCGTCGACCTTCTCCTGCGTCGCGTCCTTGACCTCGTTCAGGTAGGTCTGCGCCAGCCCCGGGAACGTCACGTCGCGCGCCTTGCCGACGATCTCGTCGCTGATGTCGTACACGGCGACGTCGAAGCCGGAATAGGCGCTCTGGTAAGCGATTTGGGAGCCCAGGACTCCGGTGCCGATGACAAGGACCTTCTTGATATCAGTCATGCCTCAATCGTACCGGCGGGTAACACTTCGTGGCTGTGGACGAGGGAAAGTGTCCGCACCCTCACGCCACGCGGACACCCTTGGCGAGCTTGCCCGCGGGCACTCGCAGTCGGCGTACCGCGACGGCGAAACCGATCAGGCCGAGGAGGACGGTGAACGCGAGGCCCAGGTACCAGCTGCGTCCGAGGTACCGCTCGGCATGTCGGTTCTCGGCTTCCCACTGGCCGTTCTCCTCGCAGTGCACGTCCACGATGAGCGGGCCGGATCGGGCGCTGGACACCGTGGTCGCAGAAGAGCTCGGGACGGAGCTGGCCCACAGGGTCGTCCGATCGGTCCCGGCCGCGAGCGTGTCGGCGACGAGCAGCACGGGGTTCGGGGCCAAGAGCCACCAGATGTTCTCGGTGTGGTGAAACGTCTGGTCCTTCGGCACGGTGACGCAGGGCTCGCCGCGGTACTCCGGATCCGCCTCGGCCCGGACCGGATCCCAACGATGGTCCGGCCGCAGCACCGTGTGGGTGGCCTCGGTGGAGGGCAACGACAGCCCGTAGACCGCGGGCAGGCCCAGGAGCAGGAAGAGCACCGTCGACAAGGTCAGCATGGTCGACGCCGTCGGCCGGTTCGAGAGCGCCGAGAAACCGAGGCCGATGGCGCAGTAGCAGCCCAGCAGGACGGCCACCACCACGATCGCGACGATCGAAGACAGCACGGAGCTCGCCGCCTGCGCCACGCCCCAGATCAGGTAGGGCGAGGCGATCACCAGGAAGGTCAGCGACGCCAACCATGCGCCGAGCCACTTGCCGAGCGCGAGTTCGGCCGCGCTGATCGGCGTCACCTGCACCAGGGCGAGCGTGCCGTCCCGGCGGTCGCCGTTGATCGCGGCGGCGCTGATGGCCGGCGCACCCACCATGCCGACGAACAGCACGGTGCCCAGGGCGATGGTCAGCAGTTCGCGGGCCCACCCGGCGTAGGCGCCGGAGCCGAGCGTCGTCAGGTACAGCGACCCGAAGACGATGGCGGTGAGCAGCGCGAACAGGGCCAGCGCGGTCCACTTCCACCGGGTGGAGCGGATGCGCTGGCGCACCTCGAGTCCGGTGATCACCGCGACGCTGGAGAAGTTCATGTCAGGTCCGATCTGCGTGCAGGTCGAGGTAGGCCTGTTCCAGGCCCGACGACATCCGGGTGAACTCGGCCACCCGTGCGCCGGCGGCGATCACCGCGGCCAGGTGTGCGGCGGCGGCCTCGTCGTCGTCGAAGGTGAGCAGTTGCGCGGTCGAATCCGGTTGTCCCGCCAGCCGCAGTCGCCATCCCGGTGGACCGAGCTCGGCCGGTCGGGTGCGGCCGCCGACCATCAGCACCACGTGATCGACCATCTCCTCGAGTTCGGTGAGGATGTGCGAGGACACCAGCACCGCGGCACCGGCGTCGGCGGCGGCGCGCAACTGATCGCGCAGCTCCACTCGCGAGCGCGGATCCATCCCGGACGCCGGTTCGTCGAGCAGCAGGATGCGCGGACGGTGGACCAGTGCGCGGGCCAAGCCGAGGCGTTGACGCTGCCCGCGGGAGAGTTCGCTGGCCGGGCGGTGAGCGTGCTCGCTCAGGTGCACTTCGGCCAGCAGCTCGTCGGCGCGCGCGGCGGCCTCGTTCGGGGCGATCGCGTACAGCCGGGCGAAGGTCACCAGGATCTCGTGCGGGGTGAGCGAGTCCCAGGTGCCGAAGGCATCCGGCATCCAGCCGACGGCCGCGCGCAGGGCGGGCGAGTCGGCCGGGACGTCGTCGACTCGCACCTGGCCGGCGTCGGCCCGGAGCAGACCCGCCAACAGCAGCAGCAAGGTGGTCTTGCCGGCGCCGTTCGGACCCACCAGGCCGGTGATGGTGCCGGGGGTCAGCGTGAGGGACGCGTCGACCACCGCGGGGTGTTTGCCGAACGAGCGGGACAGGCCGGTGGCGACGAGGGGCATGGGGCCACCGTACTGACCCCGGAGTCAGGTTCGGCGCAGCGCCTCGCCGATGAAGTCGAGCGTGCGGCCGTGCCAGAGTCCGAGGTGGTCGAGCATCGCGTGTCGGCCGTCGGGGACCGAGACGTACTCGGCGGCCACGCCGCGCGCGGTGAGTTCGGCGATGCCCTTGCGGGTGCGGTGCGGTCGGGTGACGGTGTCGGCCTCGCCGTGGATCGCCAGGACCCGGGCGTCGTCGTGGATGTGCCGCCAATCGGCGAACTGCCACCACGGCGCCAGGGCGAGGACATCGGACACCGCGGGGTCGGCGGCCAGATGCGCGACGATCCGGCCGCCCATGGAATGGCCGACCAGCGCCACCGGGGTGTCCGGGTAGGCGGCCTTCATCCGGTCCAGGGCGTACCGGGCGTGCGGCATCGGGCTGGCCTGACCGCCGTTCCAGCCGTACACCCGGTAGGAGGCCTGACGCACCCGGACCGCGTCGCCGAAGCGCGCCTGGATGGACAGGCTGAAGGGATACATCCGCATCGCCGAACCCTGCGTGCGGGAGAACGGGCGGTAGCTGAAGTCGGTGCCGCCGGGGAGCACGAGGACCGCGAGGCGGGGAGAACGCATGAGCGCCAGACTAGGGGATGCCCGAGCGTCGGCATCCGGTGGCAGAATCGACGGTATGGGGCATTCGAGGGCCGGCACACCGGCGTTGGACGAGGATCTGATCGACGTCGCCGCGGTGGAAAGCGCGTACTACGACATCACGCCGGATCCGACGAACCCGGATCAGCAGGTGGTCTTCGGCACCTCGGGCCACCGGGGCAGCAGCCTGCACGGCGCCTTCAACGAGGACCACGTGCTCGCCATGACGCAGGCCATCGTCGAGTACCGATCGGGCGCCGGGATCGAAGGCCCGGTGTTCATCGGTTTCGACACCCACCTGCTGTCGTTGCCCGCGTGGCGCAGCGCGCTGGAGGTGCTGGTGGGCAACGGCGTCGCGGTGAGGACCGCACGTGACGACGAGTTCACTCCGACGCCCGCGGTGAGCCGGGCGATCCTGAAGTTCAACGCCGAGCATTCGGGTGTGCGGGCCGACGGGATCGTGGTGACGCCGTCGCACAACCCGCCCGCCGACGGCGGCTTCAAGTACAACCCGCCCAGCGGTGGTCCGGCCGATGGCGCGATCACCTCGGTGATCGCCGCGCGCGCGAACGAGTTGCTGCGCGACGGGCTGCGCGGGGTCAAACGGGTGGCGTTCGAGCAGGCGCGGGCCGACGACCTGGTGACCGACTACCCGTTCCTCGACGAGTACGTGAGCGCGCTGGCCGAGGTGGTGGACATGGCGGCCATCAAGGAATCGGGTGTTCGGATCGGCGCCGACCCGCTCGGCGGTGCCTCGGTCGCGTACTGGGGTGCGATCAAGGACCATTACGGGCTCGACGGGATGACGGTGGTGAACCCGAAGACCGATCCGACCTTCGGCTTCATGACCCTGGACACCGACGGCAAGATCCGGATGGACTGCTCCTCGCCGGACGCGATGGCGTCGTTGATCGCGCAGCGGTCCGCCTTCGACATCGCCACCGGCAACGACGCCGACGCCGACCGGCACGGCATCGTGACCGCCGACGCGGGCCTGATGAACCCGAATCACTACCTCGCCGTCGCGATCGACTACCTGTTCACCCACCGCCCGCAGTGGGCGGCGAGCACCGCGGTCGGCAAGACGCTGGTGTCGTCGTCGCTGATCGATCGGGTGGTCGACGGTATCGGTCGCGAACTGGTCGAGGTGCCGGTCGGCTTCAAGTACTTCGTCGACGGCCTGGCCGACGGTTCCCTGGGGTTCGGCGGGGAGGAGAGCGCCGGAGCGTCGCTGCTGACCATCGACGGCCGGCCGTGGTCCACCGACAAGGACGGCATCGTGATGGACCTGCTGGCCGCGGAGATCCTGGCGGTGACCGGGAAGACGCCGTCGCAGCGGTACGTCGAGCTGGCGGCCACGTACGGGTCCAGCGCGTATGCCCGGATCGATGCTCCCGCCGGGCGCGAGCAGAAGGCCAAGCTGGCCGCGCTGTCGGCGGATCGGGTGCAGGCGGAGACTCTCGCCGGGGAACCGATCACCGCGATCCTCACCGAGGCGCCCGGCAACGGCGAGGCGATCGGCGGTCTGAAGGTGACCACCGAGAACGCCTGGTTCGCGGCCCGCCCGTCCGGCACCGAGGACGTCTACAAGATCTACGCGGAGTCGTTCCGCGGCCCCGACCATCTGGCGCAGGTGCAGGCGGAGGCCCAAGCCCTGGTCGACGCGGTTCTCCTCGACTGAGCGACGGGCGGGCAGCCGGTCAGGCCAGGCTGGGGACGGTGGGATCGATCGGCACCTCGATCACCGTGGGACCGGACCGGTCCCACGCCTGCGCAAGGGCCGCCTGGACCTGCGCGGGCGTCGACGCGACGACCCCCGTCGCTCCGTAGCCCTGCGCCAGGACAGCCGGCGCGATCCCGGGGATGTCCAGGCCCGGCACATTGGGGCTCTGCTCCAGCTTTCCGAAGGCCTTCAGGATCGCGTACTCGCGGTTGGTGGGGACCACCGTCACGAGCGGCAGCTCCTGCTGGGCGGCGGTGTAAAGAGCCTGCAGTGAATACTGCATCGAGCCGTCGCCGATCACCGCGAGCACCGGGCGCCGTCGGCCGCTGTCGCGTTCGGCGAGGGCGATGCCGACCGCCGCGGGCAGGTTCCAGCCCAGGGCGCCGCTGGCGAAGGTGTAGAACGAATCGGCCCGGGTGACCGGCCATTCGGAATGCAGGTCGGCCAGGTTCGACGGGCTCTCCTCCACCAGGACGGTGTCCGGCGGGCACGCCGCGCGCAGCACGCGGAACAACTGGCGGGCGGTCATCTGCTCGTCGTCGTTCGCCGCCTCGATCGACGCCTCGGCCGGCGGGTGCGGGGCCATGCCGTGCTCTTGACGTTCGACGGTGGCCTGTGTGGAGCGGGCCGGCACCAGCGTGGTGAGTGCTTCCAGCGCCAGCACCGCGTCGCCGATCAGGCTGTCGCCGACGGGCGCGCGGCCGGACTCGTCCGGGTCGGCGGTGATGTGCAGCAGACGCGCGCCGTCGGGCAGATAGGCGCCAGGGATCCACGGGTAGTAGCGGAACACCGGTGCGCCGATCACCAGCACCACATCGTGCCCGGCGAGGCGTTCGGCGAGCGGTCCCTGCGCGAAGGGCAGGCCACCGGCGTACAGCGGATGGTCCTCCGGGAACGGGGGTCGTTCGCTGCTGGGGGCGGCCCACACCTTGACCCCGGCGTGTTCGGCGAAGGCCACCGCCTGGCGCCAGCCGTCACCGCGGGCCACGTCGGCGCCGAGGACCAGGACGGGATCGTCCGCCTCGGCGAAGACGCGGGCGAACTCGGCCAGTCGTGCCGGGTCGGCGGCCACGCGGCCGGCCACCGAACGCACGGCCAGCGGAATCGGGCACGGGGCGTCCCAGTCGTCGAGCGGGATGGACAGGAACACCGGTCCGGCCGGCGGCTGCAGGGCGACGGCCCAGGCGCGCATGAAGGCGGCGGGTACGTCCTCGGGCCGCACCGGCTGGTAGGCCCACTTCACGTACGGGGCCAGGACGTTCTGCGGGTCGTGATTGGCCAGCCACGGATCCAGCAGCAGCATCTCGCGGGTCTGCTGGCCCGCGGTGATGATCAACGGGGTGTGGTTGGCCGCGGCGGTGAGCGTGGCGCCCATCGCGTTGGCCGCGCCCGCCGCGGTGTGCACGTTCACCAGCGCCGGAGTGCGGGTGGCCTGCGCGTAGCCGTCGGCGGCGGCCACCACCGAGCCTTCGTGCAGACCCAGGATGTACCGGAAGTCGTCCGGGAAGTTCTGCAGGAAGGTCTCCTCGGTGGAGCCGGGGTTGCCGAACACGGTGGTCAGCCCCAGCTCGCGCAGCAGGGCGAAGGTGGCTTCGCGGACCGTCGTCATGCGGATGTCCTGTTCTTTCGGTGCGACGTCGAACGTCAGACTGCCAGCGGGTTGGCGGTGGAGGTCATGTGCGGATGGGTGGCGGCGCGGCCGGCGGTGTCACCGATCGCGTCGGCGGTCAGCACGAACGAGTCGGCGCGGGCGGCGTTCCAGTCGTCGGCCCACGACGTCGGCGGCTCGGTGAGCAGTTCGCCGGGGCGCAGCCATTCGTAGATCTGCGCGTACGACTGCGACCGGTTGGGGGCCACGGTGCGCATCAGCATGCTCGGGTGCAGTTCCTCGAAGCCGCGCAGGCCCATGGAAGCCACGAACTGCTTGGCGTTGGAGACCACGTGGCGCTGCAGGTTGTAGACGCGTTCGGTCTTGTCGGCCACGTCGAGTGCCCGCGACCGCTTGGCGTCCTGCGTGGCCACGCCCACCGGGCACTTGTTGGTGTGGCACTCCTGGGCCTGGATGCAGCCGACGGCCATCATCATCGCGCGGGCGGCGAGGGTGAAGTCGGCGCCCTGAATCATCCGCTTGACGATGTCGAAGCCGTCGGTGACCTTGCCCGAGGCGCCGATGCGGATGCGGTCGCGCAGACCGACGCCCACGAGGGCGTTGTGCACGGTCATCAGGCCCTCGGTCAGCGGCATGCCGACGTGGTCCTCGAATTCGACCGGTGCCGCGCCGGTGCCGCCCTCGGCGCCGTCGACGATGATGAAGTCCGGCACCACACCCGTGGTCAGCATGGCCTTGCAGATGCCGAGGAACTCGCTGCGCGAGCCGACGCACAGCTTGAAACCGACCGGCTTGCCGCCGCTGAGGGTGCGCAGCTGCGCGAGAAACTCGCAGAGTCCCTCGGGGGTGTGGAAACGGTTGTGCGAGGGCGGGGACACCACGGTCTTGCCCGCGGGCACCCCGCGCATCTCGGCGATCTCCTGGGTCACCTTGGCTCCGGGCATCACGCCGCCCAGGCCGGGCTTGGCGCCCTGCGAGAGTTTGATGGACACGCACTTGATCGACGGCGCCTGCACCTTCTGGGCGAAGACGTCGGGGTCGAAGTGACCGTCGGCGGTGCGGCAGCCGAAGTATCCGGTGCCGATCTCCCAGATCAGGTCGCCGCCCGGTTCCAGGTGGTAGCGGCTCAGTCCGCCTTCACCGGTGTCGTGGATGAAGCCGCCCTTGGCGGCGCCGCCGTTGAGGGCGAGGATCGCATTGGCCGAGAGCGCGCCGAAGCTCATCGCGGAGACGTTGAACAGCGCCATGTCGTACGGCTGGGTGCAGTCCGGTCCGCCCACGCGCACGCGCGGATCGGCGTCCGGCGCGGGGTGCGCGGCGATGGAGTGCCGCACGAACTCGTAGTCGGGCCGGTAGACGTCGAGCTCGGTGCCGAACGGATCGACGTCCTTGACGTTCTTGGCGCGCTCGTAGACCGCCGTCCGGTTGGTCCGATCGAACGGGCGGCCGTCGTAGTCACGCTCGATGAAGTACTGCTGGATCTCCGGGCGGATGAACTCCAGCAGGAACCGGAAGTGGCCGAGGACCGGGTAGTTGCGCAGGATGCTGTGCCGCTTCTGCAGCAGGTCGTAGGTGCCGACCACTGCGATGAGCAGCAGCGGCACCGTGAGGAACAGCCACCAGGGAGAGACGAGAAAGACGAGGGCGAACGACGCTCCGCTCAGAATCCAGAACGCCAGAATGCTCAGCCAGCGAGCCACGGGAAAACCTCCGTTGAGAAGTGTGGTCGCGGCACGGTTCACCGTGACCGGTGGAATCTGCGGTGTGATCCGCGAGTCGGTCAGTCGGTGTGCGGGGTGAGCGCGATGTACTTGGTGTCGAGGTACTCCTCGATGCCGGTCACGCCGCCCTCCACCCCCAGACCGGAGTGCTTGACGCCGCCGAACGGAGCCGCCGGGTCGGAGATCACGCCGCGGTTGACCCCGACCATGCCGTATTCCAGGCGGGCCGCGACGCGCTTCGTGCGGTTGAGGTCGTTGGTGTAGAAGTACGACGCCAGGCCGTAGTCGGTGTCGTTGGCGGCGGCGACGGCCTCGTCCTCGGTGTCGAAGCCGACGATCACCACCACCGGACCGAAGATCTCCTCGTCGCGGATCCGGCAGTGGGCCGGCACATCGGTCAGCAGCGTCGGCGGATAGAAGAAGCCGGGGCCGTCGAGCCGGGTGCCGCCGGTCTGCACGGTGGCGCCGGCCTCGATCGCCTCGTCGACCAGGCCCGCGACGCGGTCGAGTTGCTTGGCGTTGATCAGCGGACCGAGCTCGCTCGTGTCGTCGTACCCGGGGCCCACCGTCATCGTGGACAGCCGCTCGGTGAGGGCCGCGGTGAAGGCCGGCCGGATGCCGTTCTGCACGAAGAAGCGGTTGGCCGCGGTGCAGGCCTCGCCGCCGTTGCGCATCTTGGCGGCCATCGCGCCCTCGATCGCCTTGTCGAGATCGGCGTCGTCGAACACGATGAACGGCGCGTTGCCGCCGAGCTCCATCGACGTGCTCAGCACCTGGTCGGCGGACTGCTTGATCAGGAGGCTGCCGACGCCGGTGGACCCGGTGAACGAGACCTTGCGGACGCGGCGATCGGCCATCACCGCCGCCGACTGCGCGGCCGAACCGGTGCCGGTGGGGACCACCGTCAGCACGCCGGGCGGCAGACCGACGTCGGCGAAGACCTTGGCGAGCAGCAGCATGGTGAGCGGGGTGTCCTCGGCGGGCTTGACGATCATCGGGCAGCCGGCGGCCAGTGCCGGACCGATCTTGCGGGTGCCCATGGCGAGCGGGAAGTTCCACGGCGTGATCGCGTACGACGGGCCGATCGGCTGCTTGATCACGAGGATCTCGCCGTTGCCCGCGGGCGCGGTGGTGGTGCGTCCGCCCACGCGCACCGCTTCCTCGCTGAACCAGCGGAGGAACTCGGCGCCGTAGTTCACCTCGCCGACGCTCTCCGGGAGGATCTTGCCCATCTCCAGGGTCATCAGGAGCGCGAAGTCGTCGGAGCGGCGCTGCACCTCTTCGAAGGCCGCCCGCAGGATCTCGGCGCGTTCGCGGGCAGGGGTGGCCGCCCACTTCGGTCCGGCCTCGGCGGCCTCGGCGACGGCCGCCATCGCGTCGTCGACGCCACCGTCGGCAACCTCCACCAGAACATCGCCGGTGGCGGGATCGATCACCGGGAACGTCTTGCCGGATTTCGCGGGCACCGAGGTGTTCGAGAGCCAGATACCGGTGGGAACCTCGGCGAGGAGGGTGCGACGGTCAGTCATCTATGCAGTCCTTCAGCTCAGCGTTCAGGGCCGCATCGGCCGTCGACGACTTTGCGTTGCCCCCTGTCTTCCAGCCTAGGACGTCCCGGTCCGATTATGGGCGAGTCGGACATTGCGGGCGGCTCGTGTCCCGGGGGGACCGACTAGAGTCGAGCGGGTGAGCAAGAAGACGCCGGGTGAGCCGAAACAAGCTGCGAACTACCAGCCTCGAGCCACGTCGAGTCGCTCGACCTACGTGATGATCGGCGTGGCCGTCGCGGTGGCCGCGTTGATCATCGGCGGCCTGGTGTGGAGCAGCAATCGCGATTTTCCTCCGGTCGAGGACGAGGTGTTGGCCGAGAACGCGGCCTTCATCGTCGGCGATCCGCAGGCGACGATCACCGTCGACGTGTTCGAAGACTTCACCTGCCCGGCGTGCAAGGAGTTCGAGAGCCAGTCCGGCACCAGCCTGGCCGCGGCCGTGCAGGCCGGGCAGCTGCGGGTGCGGTACCACCTCCTGACCTTCATGGACGAGAAGTCGCCGTCGGGTGACTACTCCTCGCGCGGTGCCGGCGCCATCCTCTGTCTGGCCCGCGGCGGCGACGACGTGGCGGTGTTCAATCGACTGCATGCCGAACTGTTCGCCAAGGCCGGCGGCGACAGCGATCCCGACAACGCCGCCATCGCGGTGATGGCCGCTCAGTCCGGGGCCTCCGAGGCCACGCAGAAGTGCATCGCCGACGGCGCGCAGATCGACGCCGCACGGGCGATGGGGGAGGCCTCGCGTCAGCAGCTGGGCAACTCCAACGACGGCCGGGTGGCCACCCCGACGGTGCTGGTGGCCGGCGAGGCGATCGAGGGCATCAACGAAGGCAACGCCTGGATCGAGAAGCTGATCTCGGGCGGACCGTCGAACTGAGTACCAGTCCGACTCGGCAAAAGTGCCTTGACCAGCGGATTTGGTGCCGCTTCCGGCGGTAGGGTAACTTAGCTAGCGCACCTGAAGGGGTGCAGAAAACCGAACACGGGGCTATGGCGCAGCTGGTAGCGCACCACACTGGCAGTGTGGGGGTCAGGGGTTCGAGTCCCCTTAGCTCCACCCAAACAGATGAGCCGCGAACATCGTTCACACGATGTTCGCGGCTCATCTGCATCCCGGGTGTTCGTCGTCCCCGCACCTGATCCGCCGTGTCGCGACTCATCCTTCGTGGCGCCGCGCTGCAGCGTTGGCGACACGAAATGCGGGTCGCGATACGGCCGACCGTCGCGTTCCGGTGGCGGCCGGGGCGTTGTCGGTCGCAGGTCACAGGGCGACGTGGGGATGTCCCCCGCGGGTCCAGACGGGCTCTTGAGAGAAGGGCGTCAGCATGCTTCCACTCGGGTTCCTGGGATGGATCATCATCGGCGGTTTGATCGGCGGGATGATCTTGGGGCTGGTCGTCGACGTTGAGTCGGGCGGCTGGTTCTTCAGCTTCCTGACCTGCTTGTTGGGTGCGACGATCCTGCTGTGGGTCGTCAAGGCGGTTTCCGGTAGCAAGGCGTAGTTCGGGGCCGGGGCCCCGTGTCTGCGGCGGGTCCCGGTGTCGTGCCGGGCCAGCGGCGTGAGTAGCAGTCCCGCTGACCGGGGTGTGAGCGTGGAGTAGGTCAGCGGCTCAGTGCCCACGGGGACAGCCGGTCGGTGAGGTGCAGCGCGAGCCTCGGGGCGAGCTGGTTGTCGGCGGTGAACTCCACGCCGAGCAGGTCCTGGATCTTCGCGACCCGGTAGCGGACCGAATTGTGGTGCAACTAAAGGACTTTCGCCGTCTCGCGGAAGTTGCGTCCGGTGGCGAAGTACGACGACAGGGTGGCCCGCAACGCGGGCGCTCGTCGTTGTCGGAGGGTGGGTTTACCAGGTTCGTAGAACATCGGAACTAGGAAAAGATGTGCTGACTCGCTTCGGGAGGTGAGCGGCCATGGCATAGCGAACCGCTTCGAGGTGCCTTAGTTGTCTAGACCGTTGGCTGCGGTCGTGCGTTGAGCTTGCCGCCAGGGAACTCTGCCGTCTGGTGCGGTCGTCTGGTGGCTGCACCAGACGGCAGGGCTGTCAGGCGGGAGGGGGTCAATCCGGGTGAACAGGCGCTCGTCTGTGATCAGTTGCCTCCGCGCCGGATCGGGAGACGACTGCCGCCGCGAGCTGACTCCCTTTGGGTCGGTTTGGCAGACGAAAGTCCTATCGGGTAATCTCGCCGTGTCCTTGTCGATTCCAAATCGTTACCAAACTCGAAACGGACCTGATTGTGCCGCAATTCCGCGTGAATGCCGATAACTCCATGAACCCCGCCGCTGGTCAGGCCAGTCGGGCTGGCCGCCATCGCGTCGCTCGGTCCGCCCGGACGTCCGTGCCTGCCCGTGTTGGCGCGCTCGCCGCGTTCACCGGAGCCGTCGGCCTCGCCACCATCTCGGCCGGCGAAGCCGCCGCCAAGCCCGCGGCGAAGTCCGACGCGCCCGTGGTCCTGCCCGGCAACATCACGGTGCCGGCGAACCTGGATCTGCCGAAGGAACTCGACAACGCGATCCGCGGCCTGGCGCTGCCGACGCTCCCCATGCCCGGCCAAGCTGTGAAGCCGGCGTCCGGAACCGTCACCTCGAACTACGGTGCACGCTGGGGCGCCCACCACAACGGTGTGGACATCGCCAACAAGATCGGCACCCCGGTGTACGCGGTGACCGACGGCGTCGTCCTCGAGTCCGGCCCGGCGTCGGGTTACGGACAGTGGATCCGCGTCCGTCAGGACGATGGCACCACCGGCATCTTCGGCCACGTCGACCAGAGCTTCGTGCGCAAGGGCCAGCGGGTCACCGCCGGCCAGCAGATCGGCACCGTCGGCAACCGCGGTAACTCGACCGGCCCCCACCTGCATTACGAGGTCTGGAACGCCGGTGGCTCGCCGATCAACCCCCACGCCTGGCTGGCCAAGCGAGGCGTTCACCTGTAGAGCTTCGCTGCTCCATTAGCTTGCAGCAGACGCCGCGGTCCGGTGCCGAAATTTCTGGCACCGGACCGGGGCGTTTTGCATCGGGCCTCGGTCAGGTCAGGGGAGTCCCGGCCCACTCCCGCAGTCGCGGCAGCGGCCAGGTGGTGACGATGCGGTCGGGATCGATACCGTGCTGCACCGCCCGCACCGCGCCGAGACGGGTGAACTCGAGTTGGCCCGGCGCGTGCGCATCCGAATCGATGTCTGTTGCAGTCGGTCGAGGTAGTCGGGCAACTCGCCAGCCGACGCCTCCGTAATCACCGATGCGGTGGTCGTGCCGATCCCGGCGACCTCGGTCAGCGTGCAATCCCGCAGCCGCCGGCCGAGTTCGTCGTCGTCCATGGCGGCCACGATGCCTGCGGCCTTGCGGAAGGCCTCAATGCGATAGCTGCGTTGGCCGTCGCGCTCCAGCAGCCACGCGATCCGCGTCAGCGCGGTCACCGGATCGACGGGTGCGGTCAGCGGGGCGAACGTCTTCATGCTCTGCCCGGATCGTCGGGGTCGCGGAGCTCGTCGGTGAGCCAGCCGAGGTAGCGCGTGCGCCTGCAGCGTCTACACCGCGAGACCGCGTCGATCAGCGGCTCAGTGCCCACGGGGACAGCCGCTCGGTGAGGTAGATCGGACGCCACACCTGAGGCGAGCGCCCCAACGCGTACGGGGTGTCCGACGACCACGACTGCCCGCGGTGAGATGTCACCGCGGGCAGTCGTGCGTCTTCGGATGGGCGCCAGCCGATGGTCCGCAGGCGCCCGTTCTTGTCGGAGGGCGGGCATACGATGTTCCTAGAACACCAGCACTAGTTAAAGATGTTTTAGCTCGCATTAGGTAGTAGCTCGCTTGGGGAGGTGAGTAGCCATGGCGCAGAGAACCGCATCCACGTGGCCCGTCGCAGACCTGACCGCCTGCGGCCTACTCGCTCCCGGCACCGACCTGGCAGGCCTGCCGACTGCGCGTGTCGTCGGCGCGATCGCAGCGACCAAGAACGGGCACTGCTTCCTCGACTGGCAGCTCTTTCAGTTCGCGCTGTCGATGCACTCGCGCGTCCGCGCCTCCAGCACGAACGTGGTGGCGACCCAGAAGTCGATCCTGGATCTGGAAGCCCAGACCACGCTCGAGCTGCAGATGAGCCTGGAGAGCACCGAGTACGCCGCACGCGTCCTGCTTCTCGACGCTCTCGACGCGCGAGATCGGCTCCCGCGCGTGTACGCGACCATGAGGCTGGGCCTGATCGACCGCGACCGCTTCCATCGGATCGCTCACGAAACCCGCCTCGTGGTCGACGAGGCCATCATGGCCAAGATCGATGCCCTGATCGCCGCCGAGATCCTGGGCGCCCAGCACGGCTACACCTGCATTTCGGTCACTAAGACCGGTGCAATGGCCCGCCGCCATGTCGCCGAACAGGATCCCGATGCCGTGCGCCGCGAACGCGAGGGCGCCAAGGACGGCCGCAGCCTCGGCCACCAGAACCTCGAAGCCGGCATGGCACAACTGTTCCTCACCGCCACCGCCGAAGACGTCCGCCTCGCACGACAGATGCTCGACGCGGTCATCGCCGGCCGCTGCCCCGACGACCCCCGCACCAAAACTCAAGCCCGCTCCGATGCAGCGATCGCGCTGCTGCAACGCAAGCCGTTCACCTGCGAATGCGACAGCGACGGCTGCACCGCGCAGATCAGCGACGTCGAACTCGACGCCCGCGCGGCCCGCATCGTGGTGCACGTCCTGTGCGATGCCACGACGCTGGAAGGCGGCGACAAGTGCGGCTACCTCGACGGCCACGGCCCGATCTCCGCTGAGCACGTTCGGGAGATCGCCGCCCGCGGTGATGCCGTGATTCACCAGCACCGCCTCGACGACCTGCTCGAACCCAACCCCGCGAGTGCCTCCGGCGCGCAGGAGCGTCCCGATGAGGCTGCGCTGCACCGACGAGCGCCCCGCTCCGAAACCCCGGACGAGCGCCGGGGCGATGACCCGCGGCCCGACACCGAAAACGGCGGCGAACCGGCTGCGGTGATCGCCAAAACGGCTCTTCCGAGCGATCCGTACCGCCCGAACCTGCTCACCGACCTCATCTCGCGCTTCCTGTGGGGCACCTGCTCCATCCCGGGTTGCGAACGTGCGGCGTTCGCGTGCGATTTGGACCACGTGGCCGAGTACGACAACGTCCGTCCGGAGCTCGGCGGGCCCACGTGCGTTTGCAATCTGCTACCGAAGTGCCGCTATCACCATCTGGTGAAGACGAATCTGGAAGGCTTCGTCGACGACCTCTGGATCGACTCCGATGGGCGCTATCACTCGAGCGTGACCACGCCCCTGGGGCAGACCGTCGAGGTGCTGGCCTCGAACCAGTGGCTGCTCCCGCGCCTGGCCGACCTGCGCTGCACCCACCAACTCGCCGGCTGGCACGCGACCGGAATCGCCACCGGCACCGTCGAAGACGGCCCGCAACGCGCCCGCACCCGGACAGCGGCCAAGCATGCCCGGCGGCGCGCGGAACGCAAGGCGAACCGCGAGCGCCGATTGGCCGAGCAGCCTGAGCCGATCCCAGAACCGGAACCCGTCAGCGAAGAATTCGACTACGACGAGCCGCCGTTCTGAGCGAGGTTTCCCGCTCGCCGGCGTCAGCGGCGTTTGATGACGACCGAACTCATCCCGGAGAGGTAACCGGTCAGGACGATGAGCGGGCCTCCGGGCGTACGCGGTTCACCCGCGCGGTCCTTCACCTTGGACCATCCGCTCAGGGACAGGTTGTCGTACTGGATCTGCTGATCGGCGCCGAGATGGATCTTCACAGTGCTGACCGAACCCTGGACGTCCACCTCGACGGTGCTGGATTGGAGACGCGCCTGCGAGAAGTCGAGGACGACGGTCCCCATCTCGGCGGTCGCGTAGATCTGCGGCGGCACCTGCCAAGGTCCGCGTCGACGCTTGGTGTCCCAATCGGCCTTCAGCTTCAGCGGCTTCATCGGTGCCGGAACTGCGGCGCCGCCGGGAACGGTGAGTGGCCGGGCGCCGCCGGCAGGGAAGAGCTTGTCGTAGGAGGGCAGATCGCGCAGGGTGTCCCGTAGTTCGCCGCGAGTGCGCGCGACGTACACGCGGTCGGATCGTTCCTCGAACTCGTCGACCTGCAGGTACCCGGCGGCGAACGCCTCGTGCAGCAGCGCGACCGCCCGCTCACGCTCGGGGGTACCGATACGAATCTGATCATCCGGAAGGTCCGAGGGCATGCGGCCAGTCTAGGGGGCGCTGGGTGGCGGCCACGTAGCCTGTGGGCGTGCGATCCCCGATCCCCGATTACCTGGCCGAAGCCCTGCGCAGCGTGCAGGCCGATCATTCCGGCGCCACAGCGGACTACATTCCCGAACTGGCCCACGCGGACCCCGACCGGCTCGCCGCCGCCCTGTGCACCGTCGACGGTCACATCTACTCCGCCGGGGATGCGGCCGCCGAGTTCAGCATTCAATCGATCTCCAAACCGTTCGTCTACGCGCTCGCGCTCGCCGATCGCGGCTTCGACGCGGTCCTGGAGAAGGTGAACGTGGAGCCCAGCGGCAACGCGTTCAACGAGATGTCGGTGGAGCCGGACACCGGGCGTCCGCTGAACCCGATGATCAACGCCGGCGCGATCGCCATGCACAGCCTGGTCGGTCCCCCGGGAGCGACTCCGGAGCAGCGCGTGGACCGCGTGGCCGACGGGCTGAGCGCCTTCGCCGGACGTCGGCTGCACGTCGACGAAGCGGTGTCCCGGTCCGAGATGAGCCACGCTTACCGGAATCGGGCGTTGGCCAACATGCTGCGCGCCTACGACATCATCGCCGACGACCCGCTGGTGGCCGTCGCCGGTTACACCCGCCAGTGCTCACTGCTGGTCACTGCCGAAGACCTGGCGGTGATGGCCGGAACCCTGGCCAACCGCGGCGTGAACCCGCTCACCGGGCGACCAGTGGTGTCGGCGGCGGTGGTGCGGCAGACGTTGAGCGTGATGGCGACGTGCGGCATGTACGACGGCGCCGGGGACTGGATGACCCGAGTGGGGGTACCGGCCAAGAGTGGAGTGGCGGGCGGGCTGATCGGCGCGCTGCCCGGGCAGGCGGGGATCGCGACGTTCTCGCCGCGGCTGGACCGGCACGGCAACAGCGTGCGCGGGGTGAATCTGTTCACCCGGTTCACCGCCGACATGGGCATGCACGTGATGGAGGTACCGCCGCACGCGCCCTCGGTGATCCGGAGCCGACGGGTGCTCGGCGAGGGTGATCGGGAGGTGACGCTCGTGTCGCTGCAGGGCGATCTGCGCTTCGCCGCCGCCGAGCGCGTGGTGCGCGAGTTCCAGGAGCATCCGCCGCAGCAGCACCGGGTGGCGATCAGCCTGCGCCGCGTGTTCTCGGTGGATGCCGTCGCCCGCCGCATGGTGCTCGAAGCGGTCCGACGCCTCTCTCTCGACGGGCACGAGGTGTACCTGCTCGACCCGGACGAGGTGCTGCCCGATCCGGACCCGGGCACCGGCGGTCGGGTGCGGGTGCTGACCCGCCTGGCCGATCTGCTCGGCGGCTGACTGCGGCGTCCGGGACCGGCCTGCGCACGGAGGGCCTACGCGGACAGTCCGAGGGTGTAGGCGCTCATCGACAGCGACCCGGCGGCGTAGCCGTCCACCAGCAGATCCAGCGGCTGCGCCTCGGCGAGGCCCGCCAGGTACAGCAGTGGCAGGAAGTGGTCGGGGGTGGGCACGGCCGCGGCGAAGTCGCGGTGGCCGTCCAGGGTGAGGATCTCCGACGGATCGGTGCGCAGCACGTCGGCGGCGGCCTCGTTGAACCGCTGCGCCCACGTGAACCCGGTGTCGGGCTGCGAGAAGTCGACGGCGCCGAGGTTGTGCACGATGTTGCCGCTGCCGACGATAAGGACGCCCTGCTCGCGCAGCGGCGCCAGCTTCCGGCCCAGCTCGAAGTGGTATTCGGGGCTCTCGTAGGCGTTGAGCGACAGCTGCAGCACCGGGACCGAGGCGTCGGGGAAGGCGTGCCGCAGCACCGACCAGGTGCCGTGATCGATGCCCCAGCTGTCGGTGTCCATGCCCACCCAGGTCGGCTGCACCACGTCGGCCACCAGCTCCGCGATCTCCGGGTCGCCGGGCGCCGGGTATTCGACGTCGAACAGCTCCTGCGGGAAACCGTAGAAGTCGTGGATGGTGCGCGGACGCCGCATCGCGGTCACCGCGGTGGCGTTGATGTACCAGTGCGCCGAGATCACCAGGATCGCGCGCGGACGGGGCACGGCCGCGCCGAACTGCTCCCAGGCCCGCGTGTAGCGGTTGGTCTCGATCGCGTTCATCGGGTTGCCGTGCCCCAGGAAGGCCGCAGGCATCGACGTCGGTGCTGCAGGGCTCATGGCTCGTCCTTCGCGTCGTGGGATCTGCCGACCTCAACGCTACGCGCGTCGCCGATATGCCCCGGGGCCGCGTCGGGTGGGACCATACGGACATGACTGCCACGCTCGTCGCCAAGGATGTCTCCGGCGGCTACGCCCACCGAGTGCTCTTCGACCACCTGGATCTCACCGTGACCCCCGGCGATGTGGTCGGCGTGGTCGGTGCCAACGGTGCGGGTAAGACGACGCTGCTGCGCGTGCTCGCCGGAGATCTGGCGCCGCTGTCCGGCACCGTCTCGCGCGCTCCCGCCGACGCCTTCGTCGGCTGGCTGCCGCAGGAGCACGACCGTGTGCCCGGGGAGACCGTCGCGCAGTACGTGGCGCGTCGGACCGGGTGCGCCGCGGCGACCCTGGCGATGGACGCCGCGGCCGCGGCACTGGCCGAAGAAGCGCCCGCCGGGGCGCCGGACCCTGCCGAGGTGTACTCGGCCGCGCTGGATCACTGGTTGGCCACCGGCGCCCCGGACCTGGACGAACGACTGTCGACGGTGTTGGCCGACCTCGGCCTGGACACCGGCGCGCACGTGCCGGAGGAGGCGCTGATGACCGGTCTGTCCGGTGGGCAGGTCGCTCGGGTGGGCCTGGCGGCCCTGCTGTGCTCGCGCTTCGACGTCGTGCTGCTCGACGAACCCACCAACGACCTCGACCTCGACGGCCTGGCCCGACTCGAAGAGGTGGTCTCGGGCATGCGGGGCGGTGTGGTGCTGGTCAGCCACGACCGAGAGTTCTTGTCCCGCTGCGTCACCCGCGTACTCGAACTCGATCTGGCGCAGCACACCAACACGGTCTTCGGCGGTGGGTACGACAGCTATCTGGAGGAACGGGAGGTCGCCCGCCGCCACCGCCGCGAGGAGTACGAGGAGTACGCCGAACGCAAGGCCGACCTCGTCGCGCGGGCGCGTACCCAACGCGAATGGTCCAGCCAGGGCGTCCGCAATGCGCTGCGCAAGGCCCCGGACAGCGACAAGATGCGCCGTCGCGCGGCCAGCGAGTCCAGCGAGAAGCAGGCCCAGAAGGTCCGCCAGATGGAGAGCCGCATCGAGCGCTTGGAAGAGGTGGTCGAGCCGCGCAAGGAGTGGGTCCTCGAGTTCACCATCGGGGCCGCGCCCCGCTCCAGTTCGGTGGTCGCCACGCTCAACCAGGCGCTGGTGCGCACCGGCGACTTCGTCCTCGGCCCGGTGTCACTGCAGGTCAATGCGGGCGAGCGAATCGGGATCACCGGCCCCAACGGCGCGGGCAAGACGACGCTGCTGCGCACCCTGCTGGGCGAGCAGACCCTCGACGCGGGTACCGCGCAGCTCGGCGCCAACGTCGCGCTCGGGGAGGTGGATCAGTCCCGCGGCCTGTTCACCGGGCCGGCGCCGCTGGCCGCCCGCTTCGAGGAGCTGATGCCGGAGCTGACCACCGCCGAGGTGCGTACCCTGCTGGCCAAGTTCGGGCTGCGCGCCGACCACGTCGATCGGCCCGTCGACGAGCTGTCGCCGGGGGAGCGGACCCGCGCCGCGCTGGCGCTACTGCAGGCCCGCGGGACCAATCTGCTGGTGCTCGACGAGCCGACCAACCACCTCGATCTGCCCGCGATCGAGCAGTTGGAGTCCGCGCTCGAGTCCTACGAGGGCGCGCTGCTGCTGGTCACGCACGACCGCCGGATGCTCGACACAGTGCGGGTGGATCGTCGCTGGCACATCGAGGACGGGCGCGTCGTCGAGCTGTAGGCGGGCCGCTGGCCGTCAGGCCAGCATGTCCTTGACCATCGGAACCACCTTCTCGCCATACAGCTCGATGGAACGACGCTGTGCCGCGTGCGGCACCGGCTGGTCGTACTTCAGGTCGAACCGATCCACCTTCAGGACACCGAGGGTGGCGGCGATCTTGCGCGCCACCGTCTCCGGGGAACCGACGTACAGCGAACCGTCGGAGATCTCCCGTTCGAAATCGCCGGGCGCCGGGTCGGGCCAACCGCGTTCGCGTCCCAGCCGCAGCCGGAACTCGAGCCAGCCGTCGTACACCGTCTCCCGGGCGGCCTCATCGGTCTCGGCCACCAGGCCCGGGGAGTGGACCGCGACGGGAGCGCGCGGGACCTCGAGCTGATCCTGGGCGCGCTCGAACAGATCGATGTACGGGGCGAACCGCTCCGGAGCGCCACCGATGATCGCCAGGAACAGGCCGAAGCCGTGCCGGGCGGTGCGCACCACCGATTCGGGGCTGCCGCCCACGCCCACCCAGGTGGGGATGCCGCCGGCGGTCTCGGGGTACACCCGCTGATCGGTCAGCGGGGCGCGGGTGGTTCCCGACCAGGTGACCGGCTTCTCGGTGAGCAGCGAGGCCAGCAGCCCCAGCTTCTCCTCGAACAGCACCTCGTAGTCGCTCAGGTCGTAGCCGAACAGCGGGAACGACTCGATGAACGAGCCGCGTCCGGCCACGATCTCGGCACGGCCGTTGGACACGGCGTCGAGCGTGGCGAAGCGTTCGAAGACGCGCACCGGATCGTCCGAGCTCAGCACGGTCACCGCCGAACCGAGGCGGATCCTCTCGGTGCGCGCGGCGATGGCTGCCAGCACCATCTCCGGACTCGACACGGCGAAGTCAGGTCGGTGGTGCTCACCGACGGCGAAGAAGTCCAGGCCCAGCTCGTCTGCGAGCACTCCGTCGTCGACGAGGTCGCGGATGACCTGGGCGTGCGAAAGGTGGTTGCCCTGGCCGTCGTCGGTGAGACCGCCGAACGTGTCCAGGCCGAATTCGATGTCACTCATGGGTAGCGCTCCAACGTCGGGTGGTGGGGTGTCAAGCTCGGCGGGCGCTCACGGCCCGCAGATGCGCAGGCGTCGGCGCGACGATGTGGGCGTCGTATTCGGGGTGCCTGGTCAGCCACTTGGCGACGTACGGGCACACCGGGACGAGAGCGTAGCCGCGGGCCACCACGTCGTCGACCACGTGCTGAACCAGCAGCGAGGCCAGGCCGCGGCCGCCGTACGCGTCGTCGATCCCGGTGTGGAACAGCACGCGCTGCACTGCGGCGGCAGCGTCGACATCGACGTAAGACTCCTCGCCGGCCTCGCGGTCGGCCGCGGAGCGGTCAAGAAGCACATAGCGCGATTCGGTGGGCCGGTCGACGACGTCGAACGTCTGCTCGGTCATGGGGTTCCTTTTGGATTGCGGGGACGACTGCTACCGGCATCAACGGTTCGGGGCGACGGTTGTTCCCGAGGCCGGATCCCTCGATGGGAGAATGGCGGCGTGCGGGAGATCATGCGGCGCGAGGTGACGTTGGCGGTGGTGCTGTCGGCCGCCGCCGGCTACATCGATGCGGTGGGATACCTGTATCTGGGCGGCCGGTTCGTGTCGTTCATGAGCGGCAACACCACCGAACTGGCCGCGGGCGTGGCCTACGGTGACGGCTCGGTGGTCGGCGTCGTCGCCACGCTGCTGGGCTGCTTCTTCCTCGGCACCATCGTCGGCGCGCTGCTGGTACGGGTGGGCGACGGCCGCACGACCGTCTTGACGGCGAGTACGGCGCTGGTCGCGGTGACCGCGGTCCTGGCCGGATTCACCGACTCCACGCTCCCGGTCACGTTGCTCCTCCCGCTGTCCATGGGCGTCATCAACGCCACCTTCCTCACCGCCGGCGAGGCCAGCATCGGTCTCACCTATATGACCGGTGCGCTGGTGAAGGCCGGTCAGCGGCTGGTCGACGCCTTCTTCGGCGGCCCGCGCATGGTGTGGGCGCGGCACCTGGCGCTGTGGTCGGCGTTGCTGGGCGGCGGCGTCATCGGCGCCTGGATGTGGCGGCAGACCGGCCTGGCGGGAGCGCTCGGTGCGATCGCCGGTCTGCTGGCGGCGGTGACGGTGGTCGTGGTGATCAATCGTCGACGCACCGGGACCTTCGGTGAGCGGCCCGATCGTCGGGAGATCGTGATCCTCGGGCCGGACGCGGTAGGGCCGCCGCCGAGCTAGCCGTTAGGCTGGCAGCCATGCCGGAGACCAGCGACAACCTGGCGGACGCCCTGCTCGACGCGCAGGTGGCGTTCACCCTGTCCCAGCTGACCGACGCGGACGAGTACGCGGCCCTGGTCGACACCGAGATCGCCGCCTTCATGGTCGAGTCGGGCTCCCTGCCGCTGGAGACGGCGATGCCGCGCGAGCTGATCAAGGCCGTCGCCCGCAAATACACCATGCAGTTCCCGGTGGAAGGCGCGATCCCGGAGCTGGTGGGGCAGGTGGCCGCGCGGTTGTATCACCACGAGGTCCACCGGACGACGGTGCTGTCGGAGGTGATCGACACCCGCCGGTTCGACGAGCTGGCGTCGGTGGCCACCGAACTGCCCGTGGCGAAACGGGCCGTGGACCAGGTCTTGGCGAGCCCCACAACGGTGGACACCGTGGTCGAGGTGGTGCAGCGGACCGTCGAACGAAGGGTGGGGGTCACGGCCGGGCGACGACTGGCCGGCCTGGTGGACCGGTGGACGCGGCGCGGGACGACGGCGGTGCTGACCTCGGTGCGCGAGGACTCCGACGATCTGCTGCGCGAGGCGCTGCACGAATTCTGGCGCGGCCGTGCGAGCGAGGAAGTGGACGGCTTCCGCGACACGGTGGGCGAGGCCGACGTCGAGGACGTGGTGGTGCTGGTCTTCGAGTTCTGGCGGACCTTTCGGCAGACCGAGTTCTTCCGCACCCTGCTCGACGCCGGCATCGACGAGGTGTTCGACACTTACGGCGCCACCCCGATCGCCGACGTTCTGGCCGATCTCGGCGTCAGCGAGACCGATCTGCGCGAGGAGGCCCTGCGCTTCGGGCCCCCGGTGATCACACGCTTGGACACCAACGGATTCCTGGCACAGCTGGTCCGACGTCGACTCGCCCCGTTCTATGCCTCCGCGCAGTTCCGCGCGGCGCTCGCGCGTAGAAGCGAGTGAAGCAGACCGTCACGGCCCGCATAGCGGCACACGGGGACGCCCGGCGTCCCGAATCGAGTCGGTACGCCGGGCGTCGAATATTGTGGTCGTTGTAGCTCTACCTCGATGACACCACCTCCAGAAGGTCACGGACGTGCGCTTGCGTTACTGCCGCACGCCGGGCGGAGAGACTCCGCTGTGCACCGGTTCTGGCCGATCTGGGAACTCGTACGGATATTCGTTGACAGCGTCGTCGAAGACTTCGATGTCAATCTGCTGGTCCAGCCAGTCGGTCGGGCTGGCCTCCAGTGCTACACCCATCATGAACCTCCTCGGAAGAAAGCCGCATCATGATTTCTGTGGCGCGGTGCCGTCAGGCTGGTGTCGCGGTGATCGAGGCCTGTGCCTGCTCAGACTGTTCCACCATGATCTTGCGAGCCTTAGCCTTCTCGGCGACCGGGATGACCACACTGAGAACGCCGTTGTCGTACTTCGCGCTGATGGCGGTTGTATCGATGCCGTCGCCCAGCGTCACCTGCCTGCGGTACGTGCCGGCGAACCGCTCGCTGGCCAGCCACTTGACGCCTTCATCGGAAGCCACGGACCGTTGGGCGGACAGAGTCAACACCCCGTTGTCGACGCTCACGTCGATCGAGCCCGGGTCAACGCCGGGGAGATCCGCAGTCAAGACGTATTGATCTTCGATCTTGTACAGATCCATCGGCATGAACCGTGGCGTCCGCATCGTCCCGCTTTGCTGACCACTCAGCAGGCCGCGAGTCAACGAATCGAAGTCGGTGAAGGGATCGAAACCAAGCACAGCAACACACCTCCTGTTTCGCTTCCGCACCAGCCGGGTGCCGGTGCTCTTCATCACTGTGCGAGGCCCATATTAGCACTCGATGCCGTCGAGTGCCAGATTTGTGGGGCGTCGATCGTCCCAACAAGACAACGATCGCCGCAGCCTCGTTGAGAGGCTGCGGCGATCGTGATGACGGCTCGGCTGCCGGCGCTCGTCGGCGGTAGCCGGTCGGTCAGTGGGCCGCTTCGTAGGCGGCGACGATGTCGGCCGGAATGCGGCCGCGGTCGC
Source organism: Gordonia phosphorivorans (assembly GCF_042432625.1). Classification (NCBI taxonomy): domain Bacteria; kingdom Bacillati; phylum Actinomycetota; class Actinomycetes; order Mycobacteriales; family Gordoniaceae; genus Gordonia; species Gordonia phosphorivorans. The sequence continues at coordinate 200,693 of NZ_JBHLWV010000012.1, forward strand.
TCACGGTGAAGCCGTTCTCGTTGGCCCACGCCCGTACCGCGCGGGTGTCGGTGCCCGACTTGCTCGCGGTGCGGCGGGTGCTGCGGCCGCCGACTACACGGGAGCTGGCGACGTAGTTGGCGACGAGATCGCGGAATTGCGCGGCGTTCTCCAGCGAGGCGTCGAACTCGTAGCTCTTGCCGTCCAGCGACCATCGAACGGTTTCGTAGTCGTCGAGTTCCGCGCCGTCGATGTCATCGACGATCATGATTTTGGTCCGCTTAGCCATGAAAGGCCCTTCTCAGAGGTTGATTAATGGGAAAGAATAATGCCGTGTGTTTCTGAGTCTACAAAATTGCGGCGCATTGTAAAAGGCGTGTTCGGTGTCGATATCAACGCGTGGGTGACGGGGCGGTGGCCCGTGGACTATTCGCGGCCGATTCGCCGAGGAGCACGGCGGGTGCCCGATCGTCCGCATGAATCCGCTCATATCCGTCCGCGGTGATCGAAAACCCGGTCTCGGTGCCCGATTCCAGGCAGTACAGGCCCTCGACTTCGCTCAGGCAGCGGAAACTCCCGGCCACGAGGGTGGACCCGAATTCGAGGATGTGGGACCGATAAAGAACGGGATAGAGATTCGCGCAGCCGCCGGCCGTCGCCCCCTCGGAATTCAGTACCGCGAGGTTCTTATTCCATTCGCAGCCCTCGGGGCTGTTCGGCGGCGGCGTCGACGGGCCGTCGATGCGATCACCGGCGCAGACCAGCGCACCCGCGCCGTTATTGCCGGTCGAGCAACGCAGACCCCGGTCCGGGGTGGAGAAATGGACCCCGGAGAGATCGTCGAGGCGTTCGCCGGTGTCGGTGGTCGCACCGATGTGGAAATCGCTCACCCCGACGCGGGGCGTCGCGGCGATGGCCGCCGCCACGCTGTCCGGTGCGTCGGCCACGAAGCTGCGCGGTGCGCGAGCCGCGGAACTCGTAGAGGCCGCGACGGCCGTTGACGACTCCGTGATCAGCGCATTCGTCGCCGGAATCTCGATGGCCTTGGGGTTCTGCCGCTCGTCGAGGAGGCCGCAGGCGCTCGTCGCGGCGACGGCGGCGACGGCCAGCAGGGTCGCGGCCAGGCGGCCGGGCCTGCGCGCGAAGCGTCCGGTGGTCGGCGGCCGTTCGGTGGATCCGTACCCTTGCACTGTGGCCACTCCCAAAATCGTGTTGTTCTACGTGTTCACGCCGCTGCCGGATCCCGACGCTATCCGACTGTGGCAGCTGGCGGTGTGCGAGTCATTAGGTCTGCGCGGCAGAATCATCGTGTCACCCCACGGAATCAATGCCACGGTCGGTGGTGACCTACCCGACGTGAAGCGTTATGTGCGAGCCACCCGCAGCTACCCGGCCTTCCGTGATGCGGATATCAAATGGTCCGAGGGCGTCGGTGACGACTTTCCGCGGCTGAGTGTCAAAGTGCGCCCCGAGATCGTCACCTTCGGGGTGCCCGACGAGGTGGTGGTCGACGGTGCGGGCATCGTCGGCGGTGGTGATCGATTGTCGCCCGCGCAGGTCAACGAGTTGGTCGATGCGCGCGGGGAGGAAGTGGTGTTCTTCGACGGGCGCAATGCGATTGAGGCGCAGATCGGGCGATTTGCCGGGGCCGTGGTTCCCGACGTGGAGACCACCCGTGATTTCGTGCCGCTGATCGACAGCGGCGCGTTCGATCATCTGAAGAATCGCCCGGTGGTGACGTACTGCACGGGCGGCGTTCGATGTGAGGTGCTGAGTGCGCTGTTGCGCAATCGCGGTTTCAGTGAGGTATATCAGCTCGACGGTGGAATTGTGCGTTATGGCGAAGCCTTCGGTGACGAAGGGCTTTGGGAGGGCTCGCTCTATGTCTTCGATAAGCGGATGAGCGTCGATTTCTCCGATCGGGCCACCGTGCTCGGTAGCTGTGTCGATTGCGGTGCACCGACCAATCGGATCGCCAATCACCCCGACGAACTCGGACGCGAACTCGCGGTGCTGTGCCTGCGGTGCCGTCCGGAGCCATGACGGCCCCCGCGGTTCCGGTGGTGGTGCTCGCCGGCTTCCTCGGCGCGGGCAAGACCACGGTGCTCAATCATCTGCTCCGGCATGCGGGCGGTCGCCGATTCGGGGTCCTGGTCAACGACTTCGGTGCGGTGAACATCGATGCGCTGCTCGTCTCGGGCCAGTCGGCCGGGCGCCTCGATCTGGCGAACGGGTGCATCTGCTGCACCACCGACGCCGAAGGGCTGGGCGAGGCGCTCGCCTCGCTGGCCGTATCGGGCGTCGATGCCATCGTCATCGAGGCCAGCGGCATCGCCGAACCGAAGGCGCTGGTCCGGCTGGTTCTGGCGGCCCGCGACGAGCGCGTGGCGTACGGGGGCCTGGTGTATCTGGTCGACGCTGCGAACCTGGAGTCGACGCTCGCCGAGCACCCGATCGTCGGCGATCACCTCGGGGTGGCGGATCTGGTGGTGTGCAACAAGACCGACCTGGTGTCGACCGCCGACTTGTCCCGGATTCGTGCGACCATCGCCGACCTGAATCCGACCGCGCCGATCCTGTCGGTGGTAGGCGGCACCGTCGACCCGGGGCTGTTCGCCGAGGGCGCAGGCGGGGCGGCGGCCGACGACGGGCCGCGCCAGCTCACGATCGGTGAACTGCTCGACGAGGAGCCCGATCATCCGCGCGGGCACCTGCACGACGCCTTCGAGTCGGTCTCGCTCGAATCGCCGGAGCCGGTCGATCCGCGCCGGCTCGCCGCCTTTCTGGAGCGCCCGCCGGTCGGTGCGTACCGCTGCAAGGGCCTGGTCTTCGTCGATCTGCCCGGCCATCGCGACCGCGCCTACGAGGTGCACGCGGTCGGCGGCTTCGTGCGGGTCGGGCGTCGGCGGTGGCCCGACGGGGTGCGTCGGACCAGTCTGGTCGCCATCGGCGCAGGCCTGGACGTCGACGCGGCCCGCGCGGCCATGGCCCAGGTGTTGACGCCGGCCGATCCGTCGGACGAGAACGGCATCCTGCATCTGACTCGGCACCTGGTCACGGGCGACTAACGATTCGTGACTGTGACCGGGATCGGGTTGCCCCGGCCCGGGCCCCGCTGATTCACTTGATACTGAAGTGACTGGTGTGACTTCTGGTGATCTAAGGGGTTTGTTGATGTCTGTTGTCTCAGTTCGTCGTCGTGCCGTGGGCGGATTCTCTGTGGCCGTGGTCGGTTTGCTGACCGCCGGCGCTCTCGTCGCGGTCCCGGCGGCCGCCGAGCCGGCCGCGCCCAAGGCGGGATCGCTGAGTGGACGCACGGTCTTCTTGGATCCGGGCCACCAGGGATCGGCGGCCGGGCACAGCCTGAACAAGCAGGTATCCGACGGGCGCGGGGGCACCAAGGACTGCCAGACCACCGGCAGCACGGCGCTGGGCGGCAAGGCCGAGCACACCATCAACTGGGACGTGGCCCAACTGGTCAAGGCCGGTCTGGAGGCCGAGGGTGCCCGCGTGGTACTCAGCCGCGCCGACGACACGGGCTGGGGCGGGTGCGTCGACGAGCGCGCCGCCGCCGCGAACGCGTCCAAGGCCGACATCGCGGTGAGCCTGCACGCCGACTCCACCAGCCGCGGCGAGGACGCGGGCAAGTCCGGCTTCCACCTGATCACCCCGGTGCTGCCGGTGCCCGACGCCACCGTGACGTCGGTGCAGGCCGGTAAGGGGCGCGAGGCCACCGAGGCGATGCGCGATGCGTTCAAGCGGTCCGGCTATTCGCCCGCCAACTACGGGGGAGCCAAGAACGGCATCGTGTCGCGCACCGACATTGCGGGCGTGAACCTCACCCGCGTGCCGATGGTGTTCGTCGAGATGGGCAACCTGTCCAACCCGAAGGAAGCCAAGGAGCTGTCGTCGGCGAAGGGCTCGGCAGCGTACGCGCTGGCGGTCACCAACGGGATCAAGAACTACCTGGCCACGGCGCCGGCCTCCGAGCCGGTCCCGCTCGCACCCGGCGAGGCCGGCCAGTTCGACGAGTCGTCCGGGGACGCGGCCGACCTGGCCGCGTTGGCGGCCGTCGGGCCGCTGATCGAGCAGCTCGCGGCGGCGAAGAGCCTCGACGAGGCGCAGGCGCTGCTGATGGCGCAGGGCTCGGACGTGTCCGCGCAGGTCCTCAAGGCGATGTTGGCCGTGGTGTACACCGTGTTCGGCGGCAAGCTGCCCATCTGATTCCGGCGCCACCGCGCCGGGCGGCCCGGACCACTAGAGTTATGGCATGGGCCTGCAACTTCCGAGTCTGAAGACCATCCGCGACCTGTTCTACATGCCGACGCCGGTACCGAGTTTCGCCGGCCGCAAGGTGTTGATCACCGGTGCGGCCAGCGGCATCGGTGCGGCCACCGCGCGGGCGGTGGCCGGGCGCGGCGGTGAACTGGTGCTGACCGATGTGCAGACCGGCGCGCTCGATCAAGTGGTCGCCGAGATCTCCGGATCCGGCGGCAAGGTGCTCTATCACCGCGCCGGTGACGTGTCCGACTACGAGTGGGTGGCCGCATTCGCCCGGGACGTGCACGCCGAGGTCGGCGTGATGGACGTGGTGATGAATGTCGCCGGGATCTCGGCGTGGGGCACGGTGGAGAAGCTCGAACACCAGCAGTGGCGCCGCATGGTCGACGTGAACCTGATGGGGCCGATCCACATCATCGAGTGCTTCGTGCCGGAGATGGTGCGCCGCGGCAAGGGCGGTCAGTTGGTGAACGTGTCGTCGGCGGCCGGACTGCTGGCACTGCCGTGGCACGCCGCCTACAGCGCGAGCAAGTTCGGGATCCGCGGCGTGTCCGAGGTGCTGCGCTTCGACCTGCGTCGGCACGGTATCGGGGTGAGCCTGGTCTGCCCGGGCGCCGTTGCCACCCCGCTGGTCGACTCTGTGGAGATCGCCGGCCTGGACCGCAGCAACCCGGTGATCGCCAAGCAGGTCGGCGGCTTTCACCGCATCGCGGTGACGCCGGAGCAGGCCGCCGAGTCGCTTTGCAAGGGCGTTGTGCGCAACAAATTCATGGTCTACACCTCGTTCGACACGCGCTTCGGGTACTGGTGGGCGCGCAAATTCGCGCTGCCATACGAGATCGTCATGCGGATCGCCAACAACCGCTTCGACCACTTGGCGCGGATCAGCGAGGTCGGCGCGACAACGCCCGGCGCCACCGATACGCCCTCCTCGGAGCCGGCCGGCAACCGTGATTGAGTCGGGGCCGTCGACGGCGCCCGACGACGTGCTGGTGGTCTCGGCCACCCGCGCCGAAGCCGCCCATGTTCCCGCCGGCGCGCAGGTCCTCATCACGGGTCTGGGCAAGGTGCGTAGCGCCACGGCGCTGGCCCGTCACCTGGCGCTCCATCCCGGCCGGTACGTCCGGGTGGTCAACATCGGCACCGCGGGTGCGCTGCATCCCCACCACGGCGGTCTCTACGTCCCGTCGCGAGTGGTCGAGCACGACCTGAGCGCCGCCGAACTGTCGGCACTGGGGTACCCGGTGACCGACACCTGGGACATCCCGGACGGCGACGGCACCGTGCTGGCCACCGGTGACACCTTCGTCGCCGACGAAGAGCAGCGCGATCGGCTGGCGCAGCGCGCCGATCTGGTGGACATGGAAGCGGCCGCCCTGGTGCACGTGTGCCGCGAGTTCGCGGTGCCGATCCGGCTGGTCAAGGTGGTCAGCGACTACGCCGACGACTCGGCGATGGACTGGCCGTCGGCGATCGACGCGGCAGCTCGCGAGCTGGGCCGCTGGTTGGTGCAGACCGGCTGGGGTCAGTCGTCGAGCCCGCGCGTGAGGTCCTCGACCGCTCCCTGATCGCGCAGCTGCTGGCCGGCGGTGCGACGCGGCCCGTCGGCGCCCGGGCGCGGCGGAATCACCTGCGGCTGGGCCCGGCGGACCGGCCGGGCGGGGGACTGACCGACGACGGTCTGCGTCTTACGGACCGGGCGGGCCTCGGACGGCGCCGGTGCGGTGCGAGCGCGTGCGGGCGCGGCGACGTCGGGCGCCGGCCGGGGAGGCTGGTTCGGGGTGGCCGGGCGGCGGCCCCACGGGACGTCGGCCGCGACCTGCGGGTCGCGCTTGCGCGCGCCCGCCTTCGTCGGCGAAGCCTTGGTCTCGGGCCGACCGGCCGTGGGCTTGGCCCCACGCGACTTGGCCGCCACCGGCTCCGCGCCCTCCGGGCGTGGGGTGCGGCGCTTGCGCTCGGCGTCCTTGCCGGCCGCGGTCTCGCCCTTGGTCCTCCGGCGCCGTTTCGGAGCGTCGGTGGCCCGGGCCTTCGCGGCGGTCTTGTCCCCGTCGGACTTCTTTTCCCGGTCGGCCTTCTTGGCTCCGGCTGCCTTCTTCGCTCCGGCGGCCTGGTCGGCGACGTCGTCGCGGGTGAGGAACCAGCGCGCCACGGCGATGGCCACGCAGATCAGGAACGTGCTCAGGATCCACGGGAACAGATTCGAGTACGGCATCGCGATGTTCAGCACGGTGCGGCTCAGGCTCTGCGACTTGCCGCTCTCATTGGCCGCCGAGACCAGGCCGAACAGCGAGATCAGGCCGATGGTGACGGTGATCAGGGGCGGCTGCACCGCAGCGGTGAACAGGGCGCGGCGTCGTACCGCCAGCGCGGCGAGCACGCAGCCGATCAGATAGAAGACGTTGTAGATCACCCCGAGTGACGAGTTGACCAGGGCGTCGATGGTGGCACCGACCGCGGTGAACCCGGCGGCGATCAGCAGCGCGCCCCACCAGGGCACTCCGAGGTAGCCGGGCAGCACGCTCTGCTTGTCCGCGGGCACCGGCGTGCGGTTCGTGAGGGGTGAGGGCACGCATCAACGGTACCGGGTGCGGTGACTGCCACGCAGAAGCCGGGCCGGTGGCGTGGCGAGGGGTCAGCTCTCGCGCGTCGCGGTACGGATCGTCACGTCGACGGTCGGCAGCCGCTCACGCGGTGGTGAGGACGAGGTGCCGATGTCGCCGAGGGCTTCGAGTTCGGACAGCCGACGGGCCGTCACCGACAGGCGGGAGTCGATCGCGCCGATGGCCGAGTTGTACGACTCCACGGCCCGTCGCAGCGCACCGCCGGTCTTCTCCAGGTGGCCGAGCACGCCGTCGAGACGCTGGTACAGCTGACGGCCCAGCGAATGGATGGTCGCGGCGTCCTCGGCGAGGGCGTGCTGCCGCCAGCCGAGCGCCACGGTGCGCAGCAGGGCGATCAGGGTGCTGGGCGTGGTGAGGACCACGTTGCGGCCGAAGGCGTAGTCCAGCAGTCCGGGGTCGGCGCGGGTGGCGGCCTCCAGCACGCCGTCACCGGGCAGGAACAGGACCACGAACTCGGGTGAACTCGGCTGCGCCGACCAGTACGACTTGGCCGACAGCGCCGTCACGTGGCTGCGCACCGCCTGCGCGTGGCGCGTCAGCAGGGCGCCCTCGTCCACCGGTCCCGGCGCTCCGGCGGTGGCCTCGAGGTACGCCGACAGCGGTGCCTTCGCGTCGACGACGATGCTGCGGCCGCCCGCCAGGTGCACCACCAGGTCCGGGCGCAGACGTCGGTCGTCGCCGTTGGTGGTCTGCTGGGTGCTGAAGTCGCAGTGGCGCGACATGCCGGACAGTTCCACGATGCGCTCCAACTGCACCTCGCCCCAGCGGCCGCGGATCTGCGGGGCGTGCAGGGCGCCGGCCAGGCGACCGGTCTGCTCCTGCAGTCGGATGGAGGTCTGCTGCATGCCGCGGACCTGCTCGGTGAGGCCGGCATAGGCGTGGATGCGGTTGCTCTCGGTGCGCCGCAGTTCCTCCGACAGCTGGTGCAGGGTGTGCCGCAGCGGCTCGACGATGTCGTTGACCTCGTCGCCGAGCACCGCGGACTGCTCCCGGGTGGCCTCCAACGTGGCCGCCCCCACGGTGCCGGCCGCCAGGTGGTGAGCGAACCACCCGGCGACGGCGCCGAGGATCAGGCAGACGAGGCCGGTGATGGCCAAGGAAGCGGTCATGCCCCCATGGTGCACCCCGCCTACGACAATTCGGTGCGCCCTAGGCTTCGCGGTCCAGGAGCGACTGTTTGATGTCCAGTCCGTACCGGAAGCCGCCGAGACCGCCGTTGCTGCGGACCACCCGATGGCAGGGGACGAACAGTGCCGCGGCGTTCTGCGCACAGCATGCGGCGGCCGCGCGGACGGCCGCCGCGTTGCCTGCGCGCTCGGCCAATTCGGTGTAGGTCACCGGTGGACCGGGCGGGACGTCGCGCAGCGCCTCCCAGGCGGCCACCAGGAACGGTCCGGAGTGCTGGCGCACGGTGACGCGCGCAGGGGCTCCGAAGTCCCCGTCGTAGTAGGCGCGCACCGCGTCGGCGACGGCGCCGCCGGGCCGCGGCACCAGGGCCTCCGGCCGCAGGGCGGGGTGGATCAGGGCGCGCAGGTATTCGGGGCTGTCCACCCATCCGGAGGCGTAGACCACGCCGTCGTCGTCGAACAGCGCGGTGAACGGTCCGTCGGCGGTGTCGACGGTGGCCCAGCCGAGCTGGGCGGGCACGGTGTCCGGCGTGGATGCGGACTCGGCGAGGGTTGTCATGATGGGCCTTTCTTCGCTGCGCGGCCTGGGGCCGGGGTAGTAGAGAACACTCGGTGGCGCCACAGGTGCATGGCCGCGTACGACCGCCACGGCCGCCATGACTCCGTGTGGGCCGGGTCGATGCCCAGGTCGGCGGCGGCCTGGGCGATCACCAGGTCGCCGTGCGGCAACACGTCCGGATCGCCGGTCACCCGCATCACCACCTGATCGGCGGTCCACGGTCCGACCCCGTCCAGGGCGAGCAGCTCGGTCCGTAACTTAGACGTTTGAGAACCCGCATGCGGTTCCATCGCGCCCGAGGCGATCGCGCGGGACGCGCCCACCACCGCCCGGGCCAGTCGGCGCGGACCGCTGATCGCTTCCTCTCCGGCGGCGACGATCGCCTCGGGGGTGGGGAACAGGCGGCGGGGTGCCTCGGGTGCGGCGTCGTCGTGCCACGGCGCGGGCTCGCCCAGGTCGTGCACCAGCGTGCCCAGTCGGGTGCGCGCCGCGGCGACGCTGATCTGCTGACCGACGATGGTCCGGATCAGGGTCTCGTGGCCGTCCACGCCGCCGGGGATCCGAATGCCGGGCGCGGCGGCCACCAGCGGGGCCAGCGTGGGATCGGCCGCCAGCGCGGCGTCCACCGCCACCGGGTCGGCGTCGAGGTCGGCCAGGCGGCGCAGCCGATTCACGGCGACCGACAGGTCGCGCAGATCCAGGTGCTCGAGGCGGGCGGACGCGTGATCGGGGTGCAGGGTCAGCGCGACGAGGGCCGGTCCGTGCGGCAGTCGCAGGGTGCGGTGCAGGGTGGTGCCGTCGACCCGCTCGAGGCCGAGGACCGCGTGGGCGGCGAAACCGCGGACCGTCCAGGCCACGTCGTACGGCGTGCGCAGGGGCAGCCGGAGGGTGAGCGGACCGGTCGGGGCGGTGTTGCTTCCGTAGCGTCTGCGCAGTTCTGTCGGCGACCGGTCGTAGGTCTCACGGAGGGTGTCGTTGAATTGGCGGATGCTGGCGAAGCCGGCCGCGAACGCGACGTCGGAGATGGGCATGGCCGTGCTGACCAGCAGGATGCGGGCGGTGGTGGCGCGGTGCGCCCGCGCCAGGGCCAGCGGTCCGGCGCCGAGTTCGGCGCGCAGCACCCGCCCGACGTGCCGCGGGGTGTAGCCGAGGGCCTGGGACAAGCCGTCGACGCCGCTGCGATCGACCACGCCGTCGGCGATCAGCCGCATCGCGCGGCTGGCCAGGTCGGCGCCGGTGTTCCAGCGCGGGCTGCCGGGCGTGGCGTCGGGCAGGCAGCGACGGCAGGCGCGGAAGCCGCGGGCCACCGCGGCCGCGGCGGTCGGGACGAAGTCGACGTTGGCCCGGTCGGGGGTGCGGGCCGGGCACGACGGCCGGCAGTAGATGCCCGTGGTGCGCACGGTGACGAAGAACTGGCCGTCGAACCTGCTGTCCCGCGCCGACAGTGCCCGATAGCAGCGCTCGAAGGGCAGCTCGAGCGCGACGGACGGGGGAGCGAGTGCGGTCACACGATCGAGTCTGCCCGCCGTCGAGGCGGCGGGCTAGCGGATTTCAGACATGACGGTTGCGCGGCGACGCGGACGCGCTACCGCGCGATCGTCGGGGGGGATGTGTGACGATGCACGCGTGAGCGACAAGAGCGATGACCTGCGCGGAGCCAAAGGGGTGTCCGACGCCGACGCCGAGGCGATCGATCGCGCGGAGGAGCAGGCCCGAACCGAGCCCGACGATCTGGCGGCTGTCACCGAGCGCGTGCTGACCGACCCGCGGACCGGCAAGCGCTATCCCAGCCGGTCGCGGGTGTTCCTGACCGGCCTCCGGTCGTCGGCGACGGTGTCGCTGCAAGCGATCCTGGTCTTGGCGTTCCTGGCCGTGGTGATGTGGATCCTGGGCAAGCTCTGGGTGATCGTGTTGCCGGTGCTGCTCGCGATCATCGTCGCCACGGTGCTGTGGCCGCCGGTCCGGTGGCTGCGCAAACGCGGCCTGCCCGCCGCGCTGGCCGCGATCAGCGTGTTGCTGCTGGCCATCCTGGTCGTGGGCGGCGTGATCGGTGCGATCGCGCCGTCGGTCATCGACCAGACGCCCATCCTCGTCGGGCACGCCATCGACGGCGTCAAGAAGGTGCAGGACTGGGTGCAGGGGCCCCCGCTGAACATCGACGACCAGCAGATGAACGGGTTCGTCGACAGCATCACCGAGAAGCTGCAGAAGAGTGCCACCACGATCGCTTCGGGCGTGTTCAGCGGCGTCGGTGCCGCCACCTCGGTGCTGATCACGGCGTTCACGTCGCTGGTGCTGGTGTTCTTCTTCCTCAAGGACGGGCCCAAGTTCATCCCGTGGCTCAACCGCACCGTCGGCATGCCGACCGGCTCGCACATCGGCGAGGTGCTGGTGCGCATGTGGAACACCCTCGGCGGGTTCATTCGGACGCAGGCGATCGTGAGTGCTGTTGACGCCGTGCTGATCGGTATCGGCCTGGTGATTCTCGACGTGCCGCTGGCCGGCGTCCTGGTGCTCATCACCTTCATGGGTGGCTTCGTGCCGATCGTCGGTGCGTTCGTCGCCGGCGCCCTCGCCGTGTTGATCGCCCTGGTGGTCAACGGCCCGACCACCGCCCTGATCGTGCTGGGCATCATCCTGCTGGTGCAGCAGTTGGAGGGCAACGTGCTCTCGCCGTGGCTGCAGTCCAAGGCCATGGAACTGCACGCGGTCATCGTGCTGCTCGCCGTCACGCTCGGCGGCACGCTGTTCGGCATCGTCGGCGCCTTCCTCGCGGTGCCCGCGGCGTCGTGCCTGGCGGTGCTGCTGCGCTACGTGCTGGAGCAGATCGGGATGGCCGCCGGGGAGCGGATCGCCCAGGAGGACGCCGAGGCCGAGGAGGTCGAGAAGCGAAAGCGGAACTTCCGCCTGCGCTTCCGCACCGGATCGCAGGCTGGTCCGAGCGCACCCTGACTAGGCGATAGACTCAACTCCCGTGAGTCTCACCCTCGGAATCGTCGGACTGCCCAACGTCGGCAAGTCCACCCTGTTCAACGCGCTGACCCGTAACGATGTGCTGGCGGCCAACTACCCGTTCGCCACCATCGAACCCAACATCGGGGTGGTGGAGCTTCCGGACGTGCGGCTCAATCGCCTCGCCGAGATCTTCGGCAGCGAGAAGATCCTGCCCGCCGTGGTCTCGTTCGTCGACATCGCCGGCATCGTCAAGGGCGCCTCGGTGGGTGAGGGCATGGGCAACCAGTTCCTGGCCAACATTCGCGAGGCAGACGCCATCTGCCAGGTGGTGCGCGTCTTCGCCGACGAGGACGTGGTGCACGTCGACGGCCGCGTGGACCCCACCGCCGACATCGAGGTAATCGAGACCGAGCTGATCCTCGCGGACATGCAGACGCTGGAGAAGGCGCTGCCGCGGCTGGAGAAGGACGCCAAGAAGAACAAGGACCTCGCGCCCCTGGCCGAGGCCGCGCGTGCCGCGCAGGAGCTGCTCAACAGCGGTAAGACGCTGTTCTCGGTGAAGGACAGCTTCGACCTGTCCAGCGTCCGCGAACTGCACCTGCTGACCGCCAAGCCGTTCCTGTACGTCTTCAACGCCGACGAGTCGGTGCTGACCGATGAGGCACGCAAGCAGTCGCTGCGCGAGCTCGTCGCCCCGGCCGACTGCGTGTTCCTCGACGCCAAGGTGGAGAGCGAACTGCTCGAGCTGGACGAGGACGACGCCCAGGAGCTGCTCGACTCGATCGGCCAGGACGAGCCGGGCCTGCGCCAGCTGGCGCGCGCTGGCTTCCACACCCTCGGTCTGCAGACCTACCTGACCGCCGGGCCCAAGGAATCGCGCGCCTGGACCATCCGCCAGGGCGACACCGCACCCAAGGCCGCCGGCGTGATCCACACGGACTTCGAGAAGGGCTTCATCAAGGCCGAGATCGTCTCGTTCGAGGACCTCGACGAGGCCGGCTCGATGAACGCGGCCAAGGCCGCGGGCAAGGTCCGCATGGAGGGCAAGGACTACGTCATGGTCGACGGCGACGTCGTCGAGTTCCGCTTCAACGTCTAGCGACGAGGGGCGAATCCGAGGGCGACAGCATGTCGGAGTACATACCGAACGAGTTGTTGTCGAGGCTTGTGGGCGAACGCATGTACTCGGTTGAGTTCGTCGTCAACGACTATGTGCAGTTGCGGTTCGATGGTGAACCAGGTGCTGGACGTCCCGTGATTCTGAACTGCTACGCGTGGCCTGTTGTTGAATACGCCGACCGCGCGTGGCGCGAGTCCGATCTCGGATATGCGGACGCGCTGCGATCTCTCACTCCTGGGATAGTGGCGGCCACGACGGAACAGACCGGGACCGGGATTCGCGTCGACCTTGATACTGGGGCAGTTGTTATCCATCCGCGAATCGAAGATGTGTACATCGAGATCGCTGAGATCATGGGGTTTACGGACGGCAGTTGGATGGTCTGGCGACCAGGTGAAGACAGCTTCGAGGACTTAGGGTGAGCCACGACCCAGTCGAGTTCCGTTTCAACGTCTAGCGACGAGGTAGTTCGGTGACGGAATACGAAGCACTCGTGGTCGGTCCGCCCTCGGCGGTGTCGCTGCGACAGACGATCGCGGCGATTGAATCGCTCCGGCGGGTGTGACGTTGTCGAATCGGATCGTGCTCACCGGGAGGCTGATCTGTGCCGACGCGGTTGAGCGCGACATAGTGAAGCGCTTCGTCGCCGATCACATTGACGAGACGGGTGCGGAGACGGGCTGCCTGTCGTTCTCGGTTGAACCGACGGCCGATATCGGGATCAGTAGTGCCCCATAGAGTGGTGTAGCCCGGTGACCGGGACCATGACGAGCAGCGTGTCGTTGCTCGGAGCGGGAGCGGTCACCGTGTGATCCTTCGAGGAATCT